>JASFPE010000186.1:0-9417 GCA_050116155.1 Desulfobacterales bacterium | reverse complement strand
CATAAGGATGGTATCCGCTTTATTTAGAACCAAGTTTAATTTCCATGACCGTAACTGCTGCACTGCAGCGTAAAATAATTGTCGGGAGGTAAGATTTTATGTCGGATAATGAAAAGCGTTACGTCAAAACGTTTCCCATTTCCTGGGAACAATTGCATCGGGATTCACGGGCTTTGGCCTGGAGGTTGGTGGAAATGAAAGAATGGGAGGGAATTGTGGCCATTACGCGCGGCGGTTTGGTGCCGGCTTCCATCATTGCCCGGGAATTGGAAATTCGTCTGGTGGATACCGTCTGCATATCCAGCTATGACTGGCAGGACCAGGCAGATATTGAAGTACTCAAACCTGTAAATATGGATGGCGACGGCTGGCTGCTCATCGATGATCTTGTGGACACCGGAAAGACGGCTCGCGTGGTGAGAGACATGTTGCCAAAGGCCCATTTTGCAACAGTTTATGCCAAACCCGCCGGACGTCCCATTGTCGATACCTTTATTACCGAGGTGAGTCAAGATACGTGGATCCTGTTTCCCTGGGATACGGAATCAAAGTTTGTCGAACCCATTGTCGGGTTGAAAAAAGAAGACAGAGAACCATAAAGGTTGAATGGAAATCATGAAACAGTGAAAGGAGGGGCGTCATGGCAGATGAATTAAAAACCATCAGCGATACGTTAGCACGAAACCGAGATCAGCTTCTCAACCGCGCTAATGTGGTTGCTACCGGAGTTGGTTATAAAATCACCGCCGGTCAAAAAACAGCAGACCTCAGTATTGTCTGCTCCGTAACCCAAAAAGTGGCGGCATCACAGCTGGCCAGTCAAGACATGGTTCCGAAAATGCTGGAAGGGACACCCACCGATGTGGTGCAAACCGGCACGATTCGTGCGCTGCAATCGCGCACCGATAAAATACGGCCGGCACCCGGCGGCGTGAGCATCGGTCACAAGGACATTACCGCCGGCACTCTGGGATGTCTGGTTAAGAAAAACGGTCAGGTATTTATTTTGTCCAATAATCATGTGCTGGCCAATAGCAACCAGGCGGAAATCGGGGACCCCATCCTGCAGCCGGGACCCTATGACGGGGGCAGCTATCCGGATGATCATATCGCCAATTTGGAAGAATTTGTCCCGATCAATATCATCGGGCTTCCCGATGATTGCCCGATAGCCAATGCAATCGCCGGCTTCTTAAACGGAATCGCAAAGCTTCTGGGTAGCCATGTCGCCTTGCAGGCCATCAACCAGCAGCCTGTTGACAATCTGGTTGATGCCGCCATTGCCCGACCACTAAGACCGGATGATGTCATTGATGAGATTCTGGAAATCGGTCAGATTCAAGGCTCGGCCGAAGCCGAACTCGGAATGGCAATTAAGAAAAGCGGCCGCACCACCGGTTTGACCACCGGAGTGGTTGAACAAGTCGATGTTACCGTAAATGTTCAATATGGCGAAGGTAAAATAGCCAGATTCACCGATCAATTCATGGCCGGCGCAATGAGCCAAGGCGGAGACAGCGGCTCGGCCGTCCTTGCCGACAACAATCACCTTGTAGGCCTATTGTTTGCAGGCAGCGATACCACTACGGTGATCAATCGGATTCAAAACGTCTTTTCTGCCCTTGGCGTTAGCGTATAATCCTAAATGAGCGAAAAATCATTCATTTAGGGTTAACAATCATTTGTTATTCGTTAATGGTAGGCGTGGGGAAAGAAGCATGCATCCTTCGATACGGGAAGTCAAGAAAATCCATGAACCCCGTTTGCTGGCGTTGCCGGGGGTGGTTTCTGTAGGCATCGGCCTGGATAAAAATAACCAGTCGGCCATAATCATCGGTATGAACAGCCCGAACCCCGAAACTGAGACGAAGTTGCCCGCAGAGCTTGACGGTTATTCGGTGGTAGTCCGAATTACAGGGCCAATCAAGGCGCAGTGAAGTCCAACCGTCCCAGTATTCCTATGCAAGAGGTTGCCTTTGGAACCCACCACGTCACCGTGGGTTTGGAAACTAAATGCTGATGGATCGAAATAGGCTTGCCCGCGATGCGATACCCTGGGAAGACAGTGTTATCTCAGTGGTCTAGTATTCTAAAATTCCGAATAATTTGCTATGATATAATATATCCTAGCCCGGATCCGCCGGAGGCGGCCCGGTAATATTCAATTAATACAAAAATGGGGAAAATATCCTAATATAATTTTCTTGCCACAAAATATACAAAAATTGTACTTAAGGGCCTAAAGGGGAGTGGATTTTGGCAAAACTTGTTCGCGTTGAAAAACAGATAACCAATGCGCTGATGATCGTAAAAAAGTACGTCAAACTGACTACCGGACGTGCAGCCAGTCAGGAGGAAATAGCCAACACCCTGAAATGCTATTTCATTCTGAATGAAATCGGCAACCAGATACGTTATCAGCGCAAAAAAGCAGCTTCAGGCGAAGAAGTCCGTCAAAATAATCAAAAAGACCCATTTTGGACCATGAACTTGATCTCTAATTCGCATCAAAGTAATCTGGCCAAAGCCGGTTTGTTTTCAGAATGTATCGAGGAAGGAATTCAATCAACTCAAGATTTCATAATAAAAACCACTGGCCAAAAGCCCAGCCAGGAAGAGCTTGCCGAAAGTCTGATGTGTTCGTTCATCCTCAGTGAGATTAAAAACCAAATTGATTGGCAACGAAAAAACCCGGAAAAGGCCGCCGGATCGGATCCTGCCCCATAACCATCAAATTTGTGTCCAGATTTTTTTCAAAAATTATCATTTTTTTCCTAAAGTCTTTCCCTTGATCGACCGATATCAGATTCAGGATCTTTAAATTCATGTCCCCGATTCAAGGTTACTGTATGAAATCATTAAACATTGTATCGGGACGAAAATGATCAAATTAACGTAAGCCTGATCGAAGGATGGAAAAATGGCCAAATTTCAGGGACTTCTTTTAGCACTGGTTATCCTCATAGCGTCACCGGCTATATGTGTAGGCGACATTTACAAATGGGTAGATGAAAACGGTGTCATGCATTATACGGACACTGCACCCTCGGATGAATCTGAATGGGAACAGGAGGGGACTTCATCACATGATGCGCAAGGCGGTCCAAACAATCCATTGCGCAACTATGATCCCAAAGTGGTTTCTGAAATTTTAAATGAAATCAAAGATGATGATGATTCCGCCGAAGAGGAAACGAAGCGGGAGCTAGTTGTCGAACTTTATACCACAAATCTGTGTAAGTATTGTCAGAAAGCAAAGGCATTTTTTAGCTCACGCGGAATAACTTTCATCGAATACAATATCGAAGAAGATCAAGTAGCCGCCGAGCGGCTGCTCTCGCTGACAGAATCAAAGGCAGTTCCGTTTGCCATAATCAATGGTCACCACATCAAAGGATATTCCGCGTCGGCTTATGTTAAGGCCATGAATGAATAACGCTTCCCGCATGCACAATATGCTGTGTCGGGGAGTCAAACGAAACCCGTCTTCGTTCTTGCAAACGAACCCCTCCAAGAGTTTGTTAACATAAAACGATATCCCGAATTATTTCACGACACCACCCCTTTCAATTCTTTCACCGGTAATGGCCTTTAATTAAAATTTTCTTGCATTGCGTGGGCGAAAAAATTATCTTGACCCCAACACCGGTTAGTTCGATACAGATAAGTCGACCAACCTATAGCTGCTATACTTCATCGTGCACTTGGGAAATAGCTATGATGAATCTTGACTCCGCCTATCATGGATACCATTTTGCGAAAAGGAGATCGATTACGTTTTGGATTTTAATCCATGCACCAAACACAAAGCCGTGCGCAAGACCGTACGCAAGTTCTCTGAGACGGAGCTGGGGCCTATCGCACATGAAATAGATCGCGACTCCCGCTTTCCATGGGAAGTCATCGAAAAGATGCGTCCTCTAAATTATTTCGGTCTCCAGGTGCCCAAAGAATATGGTGGCGCAGACCTGGACTGCACCAGTTACGCAATAACCATTGAGGAACTCTCTCGGGTATGTGCCGCCATTGGCCTGTGTATCACCGTCCACAATAGCGTTGGCGCGTACCCCATCGTCTGCTTCGGAACCGAAGAGCAGAAAAAACGTTTCCTTCCCGCTTTGGCCAGTGGTGAGCAAATTGGCGCATTTTGCCTCACGGAAGCCAATGCCGGCTCCGATGCCGGCGCAGTCGAGACCACCGCTGTATTCGATGACGGACAATACTTAATCAATGGCACCAAGGTATTTGTAACCAATGGCGGTATTTGCGGCCTGGCACTTATATTTGCAGTTACAGCCCCCGAATCTCAGAACAACGCAGCCAGTGTTTTCGTCGTCGAAAAGGAGACCCTGGGCTTTTCGGTTGGCGAACTGGAAGATTTATGCGGCATGCGTGCCAATCCGGTTTCATCACTCTTTTTAGAAGATGTCCGGGTTCCGGAAGAAAATCTGCTTGGCCGTATCGGCGACGGACTTAAAATCGGACTTGCCACGTTGGACACCGGCCGCATCGGCATTGCAGCGCAAGCCCTTGGCATCGCCCAGGCAGCTTTCGAAGCAGCTGTGAAATACTCTAAAGAACGCCAGCAATTTAAAAAACCCATTTCGTCCTTCCAAACGATTCAAAACTATTTGGCCGATATGGCCACGGAAGTTGATGCTGCACGATTGCTGCTGTATCGCGCATGCGCGTTTAAAGATGCGGGCCAGCCCGTCGGCACCGAAGCAGCGATGGCCAAGCTATATTGCAGTACTGTGGCCGCACGCGTAACCAATTTGGCCTTACAAATTCATGGAGGCTATGGATACAGCAAAGAATATGATGTGGAACGTTATTTCCGGGACGCCAAAGTTACCGAAATTTACGAAGGCACCAGCGAAGTGCAACGCCTGGTGATCGCCCGCGGTGTTCTGTCGCAGTTGACTTAGCCAAGAGGCCGGGGGCTTCGCCCCAATTGGAATACTGGAATGATGGAATAGTGGAATAATGGGTTTTGGGATAATGCAGTCATGGGTTTATGGTGAAAATTACAATGAAGATATAATAAAATTCGAACGATATCCTTAAATAAACCAATATTCCATCATTCCACTATTCCAATATTCCAAACCCAATGCAAATATTGAGGTTATTTATAAATTCTACATATTGCAATTTTTCGTAGAAATTACGAGATGTATCATTATGCTAAAACTGGTCGTCTGCATAAAACAGGTTCCCATGGTTTCGGAGCTTCCCTGGAATCCGAAATCCGGCACCTTGCAGCGCGACGTGGCCGAAGGCATGATGAATCCGGCGTGTGCCAACGCGCTGGAGGCGGCACTGCAAATCAAGCGCCAATATGGGGGGATTATTGTCACTTTCACCATGGGACCACCGATGGCAGAAGAAGTATTGTACGAAGCCATTGCCATGGGTGCAGATCGTGGGGTGTTGCTCTCCGACCCAAGCCTTGCCGGAGGAGACACCTTTATAACCTCACGTACGCTTGCGCGGGCCATTGAAAAAGTATGCCCGGATTTTGATCTTATTCTTTGCGGTTGTTATACCAGCGACAGTGAGACCGCCCAGGTCGGGCCCCAGCTGGCCGAAGAACTTGATATCCCGGGCGTGGCCTATGTTGAAACCCTGGAAATTAAACACCGTTCGGTGCGAATGCACCGCTTGTCTGACGACTTTGTTGAAACCCTGGAAATGGACCTGCCCGGCTTGGTGACCGTCACTACAGCAGCGAACGAACCCCGATATTCTACCCTCGAAGGTTTGGAGGCAGCCTTTAGACATCCGGACATTATAATCTTGGGTGCACAGGATCTTGACCTGGAGCCAAAAACAGTTGGCATAGCGGGCTCTCCCACAAAAATATTAAATGTTTATTCTGCAACTGCAGAAAAGAAAAACATAATAATGAAGGGAACCCCGAAAAAAATTGTGGATGAACTTTTTGAAAAGTTTGGTGATCGCATCAGCGGTGCGATCGGAAAAGATCTTAAAACCCACTACCACAAAAAAAAATCATGAAAAACACCAAACGTCTCATATGGGTTTTTGGCGATTATCGCAACTACTTTCAAAATCGTGTAACCCTGCAACTGCTGGCAAAAGCCAACGAATTGGCGCCCGAAATAAATGCCGAAGTTTGTGCGGTTCTATTTGGTCATCACATAGATGAAATTATCGCCGAATATGTCGCCCATGGTGCACAGAAAGTCTATACGGTGGAGCATCAATCCCTGAAAAATTACAGTGTGGAAAAATATGCCGTATTGATGGAGCGCATCGCAATAAAATATCGGCCGGAAATCATTTTGGTCGGTGCCACTTCCTTCGGTAAAGAATTTGCGCCTCGCGTTGCCAAGCGCCTCGGTACCGGTTTAACGGCTGACTGTATCGAATTGGAAATAACCGCAGAAGGTCATCTGCTGCAAATCGCACCGTCATTCGGCGGCAATTTGATCGCCGAAATTATTACACCAGGCCACCGACCTCAAATGGCCACCGTTCGACCGGGAGCGTTTCAAGAAATCCCCCATGATAACCTGCGCCGTGGTGAGGTTATCCACATACCTCTCATGAAAAATTTGCCCAAAGATCGCGTACGCCTAATCGATTACAAGCGCCAGGCTACCCGTGAACAAAAAATTGAAGATGCCGCCGTGGTCGTGTGTGGTGGCCGCGGTATGGGCAGCAAAAAAAAATTCAAAAAACTATTCGATCTGGCTGAGCTCATGGGGGGCGAAGTGGGAGGAACCCGTCCGGTTGTATATGCCGGTTGGCTTGACACAGACGCACTCGTTGGACAGGCCGGCAAACACATTAAACCTAAAATTCTTTTATCGTTTGGCATTAGCGGCGCCATTCAACACACCGCTTCTACAAACGAAGCCGATTTTATTATCGCCGTCAACAAAAACCCGAATGCCACGATGATGAAAATGGCGGATGTGGCCATTGTGGCAGATGCCAACCAGTTTTGCAACACATTAATCAAAGGGCTGAGAGAACGAATACAATTCTAGACTTCGATAGGTATAATATTCTAGTTGCGTTCATAAACTAAAAAAGTATTAGAAAGGTGACGCCGTGACGACTTCCATAAATGCAGATACCTGGGTCTGGGTGGTTGTACAGGATCCTGACGGAAACGAACAATTTTTGGGGCAGTTGGATGCAGAACAAAATATTTCTTTTATCCCTGCATTTTATCAAAAGGAAGACGCCCAGCAATGCCTCACACAAATGCATCGTCAAAAAGGGAAAAAATACGAGATCCAGGCTATCTTATTTGACGAATTGGCTAAAGATGCTGCCAAACACGAGTTTATGATCTTTATGCTCAATAGTGAGGGGGAAATATTGGAAAAGATTCAACCCTAACGAAAACAGCTATGGTTTCAAATATTAAATACGAGGATAAACCCTGGATCGCCCATTACGACCATGGTGTTCCGGAAAAAATAGATTATGAGCCCATTTGTCTTACCGAATATCTGGAGCTATCGGTGAATCGATTTCCGGAGCGAACAGCGCTTATTTTGGAAGGATTCAAAATTTCTTATCGCCAGCTCAATGAAATGGTAAACCGCCTTGCAACCTGCCTGAATGCGTTTGGCACTCAAAAAGGTGACCGGGTCGCCATTCTCTTACCGAATGTCATTCCTTGCGTCGTCAGTTACTATGCCATTTTGAAAATCGGTGCCATTGCCGTCATGAACAATCCGGCGAGTTCGGATAATGAACTGCAATACCAGCTCACTAATTCCGGTTCAAAAATTCTCATTACACTGGATTTATTCGTCGATCGCATGGTTCAGCTAAGATCGCAAACAAATATCAACCAAATCATTTACACGAGCTTCGGCGATTATCTTCCGTTTTTAAAAAGCATTTCATTTGCGGCGTTTTCAAAAAGTAAAGGACTGTCAACCAATGGGAAAAATGCGGACGCGGTCTATCCTTGGAAACATCTGATGGCTGATTATCCACCCGAGCCTGAGCATCCGCGCCTATCCTTTGACGAAATCGCCATGCTGCAATACACCGGCGGTACAACCGGTATATCCAAGGGCGTCATGCTCAGTCATGGTAATCTGAGCTGCCAAATACAACAAATCAACGCCTGGTTTCCCACATTTGCAAGAAGCGATGAAATTATTCTGGGCGCCCTGCCATTTTTCCACTCCTTTGGGCTGACCTGTGCAATGAATAATGCGGTCTTTGCCGGCTGGGAAAATGTTCTGGTTCCCAGGCCTTCCGCGGAAAATCTATTGGCTGCCATTCGAAAATTCAAACCAACCTTTGCCCCATTGGTTCCGACCATGTACATCAATATGCTGGACCATCCCGATATCCAGAAAATTGATTTGACCAGCATCAAGGGGTGTTTTTCGGGAAGCGCGCCACTTCCGGTGGATGTCATTCGACGTTTTGAAGGATTAACGGGTGCAGCCATTTCCGAGGGATTCGGCCTCACCGAGGCGTCACCCATCACCCATGCCAACCCATTCCAAGGAAAACGCAAAGTCGGCAGTGTCGGACTGCCATTTCCTGATACGAATTGCCGCATTGTCGATCTGGAAGACGGTGTCACGGATGTACCGACCGGTGAAACCGGAGAGCTACTCATCAAAGGTCCACAGGTCATGCAGGGTTATTGGAAACATGCGCAGGAAACCGCAGAAACGCTGAAGGACGGCTGGTTATACACCGGTGACATTGCCAAAATGGATGAGCAAGGATATTTCTATATTGTTGACCGCAAAAAAGACATGATCATCTCCGGTGGCCTCAATGTATATCCGCGTGAAATCGATGAAGTCTTTTACAGCCATCCCAAAGTTCAGGAAGCTTGCGCCGTTGGGATTCCCCATCCAACCGGCGGCGAGCAATTAATCGTATTTGTCGTATTACATGAAAACGAAACTGCCAGTGAAGAAGACTTCTTAAAATATTGCAAGGATAAAATGGCTGCCTATAAAATTCCGACCCGAATCGAATTTCGCAAAGAGCTGCCCAAATCTAGTGTCGGCAAAGTCTTAAGAAAAGCACTTCGAGAGGAGGAACTGGCTCGCCACAGTAAAGATTGAGATTCTATTCGAACTGCTGACATTCAATCATATGTTGACCTGGCGTCCACACCATGCAAAATCCGCGGGTCAACGCACCACAGGTCACCACGCAAGGCAAGCGATCCATCAAATCTACCTTCTGATTGGCATAAAGCTTTCGGGAAATAACTTGATGATCCTTTTCGAAATGAACATGCGGGGAATGACTGTGGCCACGAAACAACAGGCCTTGCGGGTAGGTGCGAAAAAATTGATGCAGCTGTAAATTGCCCAAATCCCCGACCATGCTGGACAGACCGAGTTCGCGTGCGAAAGGAAGCGAGTGAGTAAACACCGCATTCTGATATTC
>JASFPE010000185.1:0-9428 GCA_050116155.1 Desulfobacterales bacterium | reverse complement strand
CCGACACCCGACACCTGACACCATATTTTAAGTCCTTTTGGACCTCCGAACCCTTGAACCTTTGAACCCCTGAACGGTTATCCCCTCATTAATGGCTTTTAAAAATCAAGTCAAGCAGCGATAAAGATTAATCAGCGAAGGAATCCAGTTTGCGATGCACAAAATCCGAGATGGCATCAGCACATGCCTGCGGTTTTTCCATGGGAATAAAGTGGCCTGAATCGGATATCGTTTTCAGTTCATAATCGGATATCCTGCCCTTCAAACGTTCAGCCGCATCGGCAAAAAACGTATCCGACAGTTCGCCGCGTAACGCTAAGACCGGACAGGAAATTTTTTTTGCGTATCTCCATATTCCAACGGGAGTGGATTCAAAAATTTGAGCCTCAAGCTCCGGGTCGCATCTTAATACGGCTGTCTTGGAATCTTTTTCAAGCACCCCGCACTCCAGGTAGGCATGCACGAATTCTTTTGACCAATTTTTAAAAATACCCCTGCCGGCAACGAAAAGCTTCAGGGCCTGTTTTTTCCCTCGAAAATTACGTCTCCGTCGACGGGCTGCTCTGGCCAATGGAAGATTACCGCGCAGGCCCAGCAACTTGCCCCCCGCCATCAGCCACAGCATCCGGTTCGGTAAAATCACAGGATCGATCAGGATAATGCTCGAAAAAAGATGCGGGTATTTAGCGGCGGCGATATATGTGGTTACACCGCCAAGAGAATGGCCCATACCAATAACTGGCGGTACCATGGTTTGCTCGATCAATGTTTTTAGATCCTCTGCAAAAATGGTCCAGCTGCGAATGCGTTGGATGCTTGGTAGATCCGAACTGCCATGGCCCCGAATATCGCTGGCATAGATATGAAGCTGTCCGGAAAGGTGTTTAATAAATGGAGAATAGGTTCCGGCACAAAACCCATTGGCATGCAAAAAGTGGGCTTGGAAACCGGTACCGCCCCAATCCAAATAATGAATTTTGCCCTCTGCCGTGGTGATGAACCCTTCATCGGGCTCGATGTAGGTTGCTGAATCCATCCTGGAATCGACGATTGAATATTGAAGATTGAATATTTTCTGGATTCCCGTCTTCGCGGGAATGACAAAATGCAATCATAGCATTTAAATTATTATAACAATCAAGGTTCAAGTCCAAGTATATCAACAATTGTGCGCGCAGCATTTTCTGAACCATTCAATTGAACTTCTCTGCCCCCCTCGGTGTTGACATTGAGCTGTGTTTCAAGGGCGGCATGTAATTTCTCCCAGGTAATCTCAGTTTCTGTTAACGATACCATCAACTCGCCCCTTGCCTGGATAATCTTGTTTACATGTTCTTCCTGTTCTTTATCGTTCACACTGCGAATAATAACCACCGCCGGCACATTTGCAGCCATGATATCCGTGAGACTGTTGTAGCCACCAAAAACCATGGCTACGCGCGAATTTGCCAGCGCAGCCAGATATTGGTCACTGACGTTCTCAACGACACAATGGGGACTTTTTTCAAGCTGTCGTTTAAGGTCATTGGCCACTTTAGCTAGTTCATGAAGGTCAGTAAAAATTTTCCATCTGCCGTAACGCTCACCGATTTCATCAAGTACTCTGGCAAGAGGCTCTAAAAGGGTCAATGTGGTTTGACTGAGCCAGGGAATCGCAATGGTGCCGGCATATCTTTTAGATGTATATGAAGACCAGTGCTTCATCTCTAAAAATCGTGATATGTAACCGGTTATGATGGGACGGGTCCCAAAGGACGTCTCCACCCTTTTCACAAGGTCGGCCCCTAGAATATGATCATCCCCATACCACAGCAGCGAATGATAGTGCGTTTTGAAAATATTTTTGGACAGTGCTGACATCATTGAGGCGACTTCTCCAATAACGGCTCGAACACCCAGCAGCCAGGTGGTATCGGTTCCTTTGGTTAATTTTAACGCGGGCAACAATTCTTCTCTTTTTCCCAGCGGTTCATGATCGACCAAAACACAGCGTGGCTTGAAGTTAACAATGATGGACTCTAAAATATTAGCCCGCGCAGGTCCCAGATAACAGTTTTTAATGTTGGTATCACCGATGCGGCCTTTGGCTTCTCCTTTTATTATCAAAGTCTCATAGGAGGGCAATTTTATCCATTCTAATGGACAAGAACCGATTAAGGTGGATGTCTGCTTGCTTCCGGATACAAAAAGAACCTTGAGTTGCGGGAAAAGCCGCCTGAATGTCATCCCTAAAGTGACGCCACGGCTGACATGTCCGAGACCACGGCCATCATGCGAATATATTAAGACATCCAGCCGTGATTTATCCAATGTGCTACGCACGCGCATGCGTCTGATCTCCGAACGATTAATTTGTATTATGATAGCGCCTTGCAAACACCCCGGCAAATTCCTCAAATGATGTTTCGGTGGTGTTCTGCTCTGTGCGCGGGGTTCCGACAATGACATCACCTGTGTTCATACTCTCATATAGTTCCAAAAGCGATGCCGTCACATCAATTGAAAAACCCGCTTCAATCATCGCATGTTTTGCTTTTTCAGATGAGAATTGGACATAATCCAATTTGTCCACGCCGATAGCTTTAGCGAGGATAGCCGTCATCTCTATCATGGAGACGTCTCTCTGACCCAAAAGCTCACGAACCACAATTCCGCAAAAATCCAGTTCCCGTAGATAGTTACACGCCACCCTGGCAACGTCTTTGGTTGCGATGACCGGAATGGCAAGGTCACCCTTTAATGCCGTCCCATGGATGCCCTGATTTTTCATCTGGGAAATATTGTTCAGAAGATTTTCCATAAACAAAGTGGGGCGCAGATGAACCAGGTTGACATCCTTAAGCCAGTTCAGCCGTTGTTCCTGATCGTATAACCCTAAAATGGGACCTGTCTTATCCGGCCGGTGTGCCCCTAAGGCGGATAAATTGATGATATGGTTTACTTCTGTGTTCTTTAAGGCCGTAAAGATGACTTCCCCGATTCTATTTTGATATACTCTTAAGTTCTCAGACCCATGATTGGGTGGAATCATCACAAACACCGCAGCAGCTCCTCTGAATGCTTCAGTAAGAAAGGCCTCATCCTGCAAAGAACCGCCCCACACATCTGCGCCCTTTTCAGCCAGCAGCTGAAGCCGCTTCGTATCTCTGCTGACGACTCTAACTTCCGCCCCTTCAGCAAGCAGTGTCTCTGCTACTTTTCTTCCTATATTTCCATTGGCGCCGGTGATGACAACCATAAGATTCCTTATAGGTTATAAAGAAGGATAAATGATCGTTGATATAATAGCCATCAAAATAATCAGAGAAACAGCTATTATTTTATGTCCAAAAAACCTTTTTTAAATGCTTCCAATAAGTTCAAATTTGCGCCGATATCATTACTGAAATAGGAGGGGCCTCGCCTCATATCCACGGCCAATTTTAAGTTATCTTGTTCACCTGTTTCCTCATTTAAAATTGTGAGAATGTATTTTTTAGACTCAGATGTTATCATGGAAGCCACATCCCTCCCCAACAACCTTGCACTCATTAGTTCATAGTCTGAAGCATCACCTTCTGAAATATCAGAATCTTTTCCGTGATAAATTCTTTCAAAGTTTCCGGCTTCAATATAGTTGAGCATTATATATTTCAGATCCTTAGCATCCCTATTTCGTGCGGGATATTTATCTTTCCAAGATATTATCTTCATTACTGCCAATCCAGCTAAAGATGCGAATCTAATTTCAAAATCAGGGTCAGTTCTTAATCGAACCCAGATTGAATTATCAAAAGATTCTTTATAACCAAGGGTACTCATTTCTATACCTTCAGGCTCTGGCCATTCAATGGTATCTTTTGATTTTGAAATCTGCCCGAACGGAACAATGTCAACTGGAAAATTACCTTTATAAAAAAGCCTTTGAAGCTCTTTGCCTTGATTGAAAGTTCCAGTTCCAATGATTTCCTCTTTTAGTTGTGTGAATTTATCCCAATCTTCTACCATAACTCCCAAATCTATATCTTCAGTTGCTCGGATTATTTCCACACCATATCCATAATGCAAAATGATATCACGCGCTGCTGCGCCGATAACAAAAAACGGAATATTAAGTGAAGTAGCAACATTAGATATAGCTTCAAGAATCTCTAAAATTGGATTTTTAATCTTCCCTGATATATCTAACAATTTCTGTGTCATAAATCATGCCAGCAGTTTCTATGTTTCTATTATCACCCGTTGCCATAAGATCTGCGTAAACTAAAATTGGATGGACCAAATTATTATTAAATGTATTAAGTTTGAAATTCCAAAATAAATTTAATATTTCTACGTTGCCATCTGGGTCTTTTTTCAACTTATTTTTAAGAACAAGTTTTCCTATTGGCTGTTTTGTATAAAGGGTGACAATCTCTGGCCTAAGATATTTTGTTAAAAACGCTGCGGCAACTTCTCCTCCCCAATAAGCACCAAAGTCTTGAATGTTAATATCCTTCCACCAATCGTAATTAGTCGCCCTAAACCGTCCTCTAAATAGCTTTGGTCTTAGTTGCTCGGGATAAGCAGTCACCCAACGCTTTAATATTTTGTCTTTTCTGACCAATCTCCGCCCATGTCTACCCATTTCGACAAGATGCCCCATTCTTTCTAATTCCTTCATCACCCTGTTGACAGTTCCTAGAGCAACATCAGCAGCTTTAGCAATTTCGCGCAGGGGTTCATCCTCTATCCCCGGATTGCACAACAACACATAAAGGGCTTGTAACCCTGCAGGTCTAAATGCTCGTTGTATCTGCTCTAGACACGGTTCATCTGCGAGTTTATTTCCTTTAATAAAAATATAAAGCGGGGGCCGGTTGATATAAGCATTTCCAGCAGTATCAATAAATGGGATATCCATCTCTTTTAACAATTCCGCAATTCGTGGATTAACATAACGGGTAACAAGGATTCCCTTTTCCTGAAAAGTAAAAAATTCCTGAGCAACTACACCGATAGTTGCTTTAGTCATTCCTAACTTTACCTCCACAGCAAAATCCAATTCCACATCCTCGTAAGTAATTCTCATAAAGACATCAGGATAAGCCGCTTCGTCGTATTCATAATCATGAATATCAACATTTAGTCCGGTTGCTTTCTGAAAAGCAGCTAATGCCTTTTCCAAGATCTTTGTTAATTTGTATTTCATATTAATATTGTGTTCAATTTTTTATTCAGTTCATTATTAGTGAACATAGTAATTTATTATACATATGTCAATAAATTTTATTTTTTCAGTTGCTTATTGTTAAATGAATTCTATAATATTTGATTTTGTACAATAGAGTATAATGTTCATTTATTATGAACAAATATAAATATTGTACATCCAAAGATAACTACTATTAACAAAAAAGGGGGCACGGACAATTCCGTAACCCCCTAATTTTTCATGGTAGGCACGGTGAGATTTGAACTCACGACTTCTACCGTGTCAGGGTAGCGCTCTCCCCCTGAGCTACGTGCCTTCAATCAGCCCCTCAAGTAACACCCGCCAAAATCTCTGTCAAGGGAAATCGGATTGATTTAATAGTACTTTCTTTTGCAGAATAAAATGGGTTAAATCCCAAATATCAAGCACCAAATTACAAATAAATCCCAATGACCAAAATTCAAAATCTCAAGCATTTCTGAATACAATGAATCAAATCGATTCGGCTGTCTGTGACAAGCTACACTGGCCCGAGCACATGTCGAAGGCTCGTGAAAAGTCAAGACCTGTTTGGGTCATTGGAGTTTGGAATTTGGATATTATTTGTTATTTGTGATTTGGTGCTTGGAATTTTATATATTCAAGAATGCAACTATATTTTAGGTACTCTGTTCGAATTTTTAAATGTATTTGTGCGACTCAACACTATCCTGGAATCAAGGCGATTTTCAAAAACGTATCTGCGACCTCATAAATATCGATGCCAAAGGTTTCGAAGGTATTTAGCATGAGCGCAGCCGCTAAATCCTCGGATTTTCCTTTAAAGTCAACGATCAAGGTGGCCTCATTGGGCCTGATTTCTTTAACGTAGATCCCTTCAACGCCGGATACACTGCTTAGGGCTTTTCTAAATTTAACGAAATTCGCCAGCTTGCTGGTGCCCTCGATAATAATCTCTACCTGTGAGGGCTTCTCCATGAATTTTCGCCATTCGACGGCCAATTGCTCTGCCAGTGCTTCACCGGCAACGGTACCAACATTAGAAAGTGCTTGAATCCCGCCTTGATGTTCATCAGCATTTGTGGCAACAGCCTCTTTGGAGATGGCAATCATTTCCTCACCGGTTTCCGTCCTCAGCACACGTGCTGAGAAGTTTCCCTTAAATGATTTCATTTCATATCCCATAATGTTGGGAGATTCACCAGCGTTGGAAACACCGACGACAACGACATCGGCCTTTAAACCGGCACCCAGCTCAGATGCCTGCTCGTTGGATAATTCCGGTGTTGTATCAGCTACCCAATCCACCAGTTTATGAAGCTGAATCCCTCGATTTTCAACAACGACAAATCCCTTAGCTTTAAGGACCTCAACCACAGCCTGTTCAGAAATCGATTTGAAGTTGCCCATCCCATGCCCCCACCAATACTGGGGAAGAATTTCTTTTATGTTTTGCTCTGCGATGAGCATAACAACTGAGGGCAATTTTGTCTCGGCCCTCAAAATGCCTTGTTCAGACAATCCCTGTGCTATTTTTTTCACGGCAACGCTAACCTCAACTGCGACGCGATAAACTTCACCGGAGCCTGTTTCGGTCAGCACCTTATAATTTTGAATATATTTATCGGGTTGATCATAAACGAGTTGATTAACCTGCGGAAAGTTATCGACCAGGGCCTCGACCTGTAAAATTTCCTCGGTCATCTGGGCAACGGCTGACACCAAACCATCTTTAATGGCCCGATCTCGAGCGGCTTGAACATTTCCACCATGCACCGCAGCACTGCCGATCACCACCAGGGTTTTCGTCTTGGCAGACTCCTGGGCGAGAGTCTGGCCACAAAATAGGGCTGTTGCAGCGATAAGCATCAAAACGACCAATTGCCGGAATCGCATGGAGAAAGCAGGCATTTTTCACCACCTTTGTGCTAATATTCTTGCTATTGATGATATTATTTAGACCCTTCGCACCAAAACATAATCTGCGATATCTAACATGGCCTCTTTGGATTGAGAAGGCTCGAATATTGACAGGGCATCTTTGGCCGCTTGGATATAAGTAGCCGCCATCTTCTCGGTATAATCGGTACCGCCATATTTTTCTAACATCCCAACCAGTGTTTTGAAGTCCTCAACTGAAAAATTATCATCTTTGATTATCTTTATCATCTTTTCTCTGTCAGATGAATTTGCTTGTTTGAGTGCATATATCACCGGAAGGGTCAGCTTTCCCTCTTTCAGGTCCGCACCAACCTCTTTGCCGAATTCCACCGTATCCAGGGTGTAATCAAAAAGATCATCCATCATCTGAAAGGCAATACCCACGTTGTAGCCATATTCAGTAAGTGCATTTTTATCTTCATCATTGGCATCGGCCAATATGGCGCTGGTCCTGCAGGCGGCTTCAAAAAGAACTGCGGTTTTGCGACGAATTACTTCCATATACTCATCCTCGGTAAGCGATATGTCTCCCTTGCGCATCAACTGATGGACCTCACCCTGGGACATATCTTCCGTGAGTTTGGACAGCACCTTGATAATTTCTATTTTTTCGGTTACGGCCGAAATCGTAAGGGACCGGGCCAGCAGAAAATCGCCCACCAAAACAACGATGGCATCCTCCCATTGTGAATGCGCGACCGGTTTTCCCCGCCGCAGGTTGGCGTCATCCACAATATCATCATGCAACAAGGTGGCTGCGTGCAGGTATTCGATAGCTGTGGAGAAAGTTACATCATAGTTTCCGGTGTAGCCGCAGAGCCGGGCCGATAGTATCATGAGCAACGGCCTGAGCCTTTTGCCACCGCTAAAAATGATGTGGCCGGCGACGTCTGAAACCAAATCCACGTAAGGCTTTAAATTTTCGGAAAGTGCTTTTTCAATTTCAATCAATTCATTTGCGGCAGTCGTTAGGATCTTTTGCTTCAGATCGGTCATATTGCCTCTCCCATCAGGTCATATTCCATCGCATCCGTCACTCGCATATCAGTAAAGCAGCCGATTTTCAAATGAAAATGGGATTTGGCAGTATTTATGTAAGTAATACCATCCACCTCGGGTGCCTGAAAGTTCGTACGCCCCATAAACAGATGGTGTTCCAGAGATTCTTCTACGAGAACCTTGACTGTTTTGCCAATGTATTTTTGATTGTTTTCTGAAGAAATGCCTGATTGGGTTGACATGAGTTGATGGTAGCGGTCCCTGGCAGTCGAGATCGGAACATGGTTGGACAAGCGATGTGAGGCGAGATCTTCAGCGTCCGAATAAATAAACACACCCAGGTTGTCAAACTGAACATCTTCTGCAAATTGCAACAGCTCTTCAAAATCTTTATCGGTTTCACCCGGGAATCCAACAATGAGGGTGGTCCTCAAGACGGCATTCGGGACGACGGTTCGGATGCGTTCAAAGAGCCGACAGAGACCATCCCGTGTATACCGGCGACCCATGTGTTTTAAAATCGTCGAACTGACATGTTGAATCGGGATATCAAAATAAGGACACAGATTGTTTGCTGATGCGACCGCCTGGATAAATGAATCTTCGATACTCTCCGGGTGTCCGTAAAGTACTCTGAGCCAGGGCTCTGCGGGATTTAGCGGCTCATCACATTCAAGATTGGCAAGGCGTTCTATAAGCTGGCCGAGATTTGTCGGGGTTGATAGATCCCTGCCGAATGCGGTGGTGTCCTGGGCTACCAGCACCAGTTCTTTCACTCCCTGGTTAATCAGCCGACGGGCTTCGGATACAATGTCATCAGGCGAACGGCTTTTCTGCTTTCCGCGCAATTTAGGAATGACACAATAGGTGCAGGTATTGCTGCACCCTTCTGCTATTTTTAAATACGCGGTATGGGATTGAAGAATATCTCGCGGCGAATCATGGCTCTGAAGTAATGCGAGATCCGGGTCGGGCAAGACACACTGGTGGGTAAACTGTGGGTCCTGAACGGCTTTTACAATTTGATCAAACGCACCGGTTCCCAAAAAGACATCGACTTCCGGCAATGAACTTATAATATCCTCCCGGTAACGTTCGGGTAAACAGCCGGCAACAATCATTCGGCTGCAGGCTCCCTCCCGTTTATATTCGGCCAGCTCCAATATGGTGTCAATGGATTCCTCTGCTGCTGATTCGATAAAACTGCAGGTATTCACCACAATCGTATCTGCCTCCTGTGGATCATCAATAATCGTCCAACCGGCTTTTTTGAGCCGCCCGATCATGATTTCACTGTCCACCTGATTTCTGGCAC
>JASFPE010000184.1:0-9428 GCA_050116155.1 Desulfobacterales bacterium | reverse complement strand
CGTCGCCGATGCATTTTGGCGGATGATTTTATGAAACCGGTCTTTTCCGAACATCTCTCCATTTGGATTCCGAGCTTCCCAGATGCCGTCGGTTGCGATCACGATGATTTGTCCGGGCGCAATGTCGCGGGCGGCTTCCTTGAAGTTTACATCTTCCATAACGCCTAAGGCCAGATTGCCGGCTCCGTTGAGGTCGTCAAATATGTCTTGATGTGGATCATATATGATCGCGGGATCATGCCCGGCACTCACCCAGCGCATGATATTTTGGGATCGATCGATCTCCGTATAAAAAAGGGTCATAAATCGTCCCGAATCCGTTACATCCTGTGTGAATCGACGGTTTACATCAGCAACGACCTGGTCGATATTGCTATCTGAAGAACAGCGCTGGCGGATTTGCGCCCGAACCGTGGCCATGAGCAAAGCCGATGGGATGCCATGATCCGAAACATCTCCCACAACCACGCCGATTTTCTCGTCCCCGGAATTTTCGACCTCTAAAAAATCATAATAATCCCCTCCGGTTTCATCACAATAAATACTTCTTCCGGAGATATCCAATCCAGCGATTTTGGGATCGGATTTCGGCAATAGATTCTGTTGAACCTCCATGGCCAGCGACAGCGAGTGTTGCACTTTCTGGTGCTCTTTATCCAGTGCGGCCATGGCTTCTTCGCGCGCCTGGACAAAATATTGAAGGAGAAAAAAGACAATCGCAGAAACACCGGCGATGTTCATAATAAATGAAACCATGATAATGTGGGGCGCCAGCCTTGGCTGAGGCATGCCGCCATTAGGTAAGAGGCCGGAGAGAACCATGAGCACAAGATAGGCGATAAACCAAGGGATTGCGCGCGTTGTTCCGGCAAACATCAGAGCACCGATAGGAGAAAGTATAGACCAGAGGATGACAGCGCCTGACACCGCTGCGCCGCCCAAGCTCCACTGAAGCAACACCGGTAAAACTAAAATCATTGTCAGCTGGCTGCGGCAGAAAATTTTGTAGCGTTTTGATCGAAAGAAATATAAAAGGCTGATTGTTGAAATTGCCGCATACCCCAATGGAATAGCACCCGACAAGGTTAGGCCGAGGGCGAGGTAGGCGAGTCCCCAAAACACTCCCAATACTGTACATATGCCGGCTAACAAGATCAATACGGCTTTGTGCAACCTTTGTTCGTCCGTGTCTGAGGGATGCCGGGCATAAATTGACAGGCTTTTCATCAAGGAATCAAATTGGTCTTTGTAGTTTTGCACGCTGTTGTCGGCCTCTCTGCTTTCAGAAAAAAATTTAGGACGTTAGTCTCTATGGAACCGAAAATATATAGAAAGTTACAATTTTCACATCGATTCGAAATCTGCTGAAAAACTGATCAGTATGTTGCTTTCAAAATAGGACCTAATCCCTGATTTTTGAGGATCAAAAATTTTGTTTCCTTATCAAAGAAATATGATGTATCATTGTGAAAAGTCAAATGAAGACTTGTTTACTTTTAAAAGGAGATTGAAATGTTTGAAATCATTGCAGATCCGGAAGACTACGGAATCGAGGCGCTTGAAGAAGGAATCAACAAAAACAACATGATGGAATTTGCAGAGAACAATCGCCAGAAGTGGGCGGAGGAGATCGGAATCTTTGCCACTCGGTTAAATGGTTTGGCTGAAAAGGCGATCAGCATGCAAAAGCTCTTTACCAGTCAAGATCCAATTTTGGCCAAACCAGCGTCACTTAAGACCCTTAAGGTGGCATTGTTTAAAATAAATGACGCTTTAAATATGGCCATTGAACTTGCCGATAAAATAGAAACACAAATCGTCGAAAAATAGTATCATAAGCGGATAAAGTGCATGAAAACCGCAATTCGTATCCGCGATGTTGCCGATAAATTTTAGGTCCGATTGAACATTGTGTTCCACAAGTATTTCACATGTTCCATTTTCTGCACGTTTAATGTTTTATCGCGCGGACGAGTACACCTTCTGTTTTTGGCGAACTGTTAAAGCCTGTTTTGTTGACTAGCTCAGCGTTCACAAAGCCAGCCTCTCTGAGCATTGCCAGGAAATCCTTTCCCGGCACTGCACCGCCCTCTCATTGCGACCAGCTTTTTTATATTTTTTACGAATGCTTTTTCGAATTTTATTTTTGTCTTTAGAAGTAAATTGAGTTTCCATAATTATATACTGTAACTTGAATTTATTTATCTATTTTATCATCAATGGCGATTAATGGGTTGTTGTCCCGGATCACCAATGAAGGGTAGAGCCAGGAGCCAGGGCAGGGTCAATTTTTGCGGTTCACGAAATTGCGATAAACCGATATTCATATCAGTGTGCCCTTTTGCCGGCTGGTCACAGTAGGTCCCAAACAATCGATCCCACCATGGCAGATTGAAACCATAATTGCTGTTGGTTTCGCGGATGACCACCGAGTGATGTACCCGGTGCATATCGGGGGTGACAACGATATATCTCAGTATGCGATCAATCTTTTTCGGAAGAGATACATTGCCATGGTTGAACAGGGCGGCACTATTTAAAATTATCTCGAATATCAGTACCGCTGCAACGGGAGGCCCGAGTATTGCTACGACCGACATTTTAATACCCATGGACAATATGATTTCAATGGGATGGAAACGTAAACCGGTTGTGAGATCATAATCCAGGTCCGCGTGATGCATCATGTGCAGGCGCCAAAAAATCGGGATCGCATGAAATATGACGTGCTGAAGATATATAATCAGGTCCAGTGCAATGATTCCAATTGTCAAATCCAGCCAGTATGGAAAATCAAAATTGTTTAACAAACCCCATCCGCGTTCCCGGGCGATTAAGGCCATATTTATTGCCAGGACAGGGAATACCAGTCTCAAAAGCAGGGGATTTAGGAATGTGATGGTCAGGTTACTGAACCAGCGCATCTTTTTGGAAGTTGTCAAAGCGCGGCGAGGTGCTAGATGCTCCCATAACGCTACCAAAATAAAAATAGTGATAAAGAAAAGTATTCGGATTTTAATTTCATCCATCATAACCGACCTGAAGTGTGTAAAATCCCGTTTTATTTTTTGGCCTCCGCCATTCGCACTAAAAATTGATCGGCGGGCAGAAAATCTACCAGACGCAGATCGTGCCGTTCTTTTCCTTGACGGTCCAGAAATACAACCGTGGGTACTCCTTTGACGTTATATTGACGCAGTAGCTTTTCATGCGTCGCATTGCCTTTTCTGGTCAGATCAACTTTAATCATGATAAAGTCGCGCTTTCCCAGTTTCACAATTTCAGGATCGTGAAAGGTGACTTCTTCCAGTTCGCGGCAGGGTGCACACCAATCGGCATAGAAATCAATGATTACCGGTTTTCTTAATCTGTTTGTCTCTTCCAATAACTTTTCTGAATAAGGCATCCAGGTAACGCCGGGTCCGCGCAACACGAATGTACCGATCAGGACAGTGGCCACGATTAGCCCTGTTATGCCTGCACCGGTTTTAAGCCATTCAAACGCGCGAAACTCGGCTTTTGTCCGATCAATCCATCCCAGGTGCAAAGCCGCCGCCGATACCACAGCTGCCAGGACAAATATTTTGGCCGTTTCAGGCAGAACCGGTCGAATAAAATAAGCGGCCATACCCACCAGAACCCAGCCCAAAAGCTTTCGGACCCACAGCATCCACTCTCCGGAACGGGGGAGTTTTTCTAATTGTCCTGAAAACAGAGCCAGGAAAAAAAGCGGTAAACCCAGGCCCAGGCTTAACACAAAAAAGATGATAAACCCGATCAATGGGTTTCCCATACCGGCAACCCAGGTCAGCAAGCCTAAAATAAACGGTCCGATACAGGCGGAGGCAACCACGCCTAAAGTCAAGCCCATGAAGACGCTGCCCAAATAGCCGGCGTACGTTTTTGAAGCGGCCTGCGTCAAACTGTAGGGCAGTCGTAACTCCCAGAGGCCAAAGAGACTTGTCGCAAAAAATACCAGAACAAGTGCGACGAGACCGAGCACGAAAGGATTCTGGAGCAAAGCTCCCAGAAGTCCGCCGGTCATGGCGGCAACTACGCCAAGCATAGAATTGGTGAACGACAAACCACCAATATAACAGGCACCGTGGATAGCCAGCTTTCCTTGACTCTGTTTGCTTTGGCCGCCGAAATAGGAAACCGTAATGGGGGTCAAAGGATAGATGCACGGTGTCAGGTTCAGGGCGATTCCGCCGGCAAAGATGCCCAAAAGGGTCCAGATGATCGCCCAGCCCTGCAAAGATTTAGACTGCTGTGGCTCGGCGGGTATTTCAGAAAGACCGGCAGGTGAACTGTCAACAGGCAGACCTTTGGCGTGCCATTGGGGATAACCCATAGGATCACGATAAACTTTTGTGTAACCCAGTTTTACGGCCACCCGGGCCGCCGAGTCGCTGCGGACTCATGCCAGGCCGGCTCAGTAAAACACGATCAAGCGATTCTTATCCGGTCCCAGCAAATTCTCAAGGGCCTCTTTTTTGCGCCAGCGCGACAACCAGGTCGGTTCTATTGGGAAATTCAGTGCGTTTTTAATATGACCGGTCCGATATTCCCATTCCTGGCGGGTGTCTACCAGAAGCAGGGATTCCGGCTTGGCGGTATAACGCCCCCATAATTCATCTGTGCTAATGAGTTGATAGCCGCCACGTGCGGCTTCGGCCACAACATCGTCCCAGGTCGCCTCTTTCGATGTGACCGATTGGTTTGTGAACCAGAGGGCACCAGTCGTTATGACAATGGCTACCAAGGACAAAAGGATTTTGCCTTGCATAGCTTAGGCCTCCTCGCCCACCGCAATCGGAAACCCCATGGACCGCAAATCCTGGACCCCCTCTTCAAGACGCACGGACAGGGGAAAAAAAGAAAGGGCGATAAAAATAGAAGGTAAAGGAAGTGGACTGATTCCTCTGTCTTTGCGGGTATCAGTATCAATGGAACTGTCAAGCATTTTTTTCGGCAGAGTTTTAATACGTTTAGTATGCATCGCCCTGACAGGAGGGACATGCAGGGCCATGGTCCAGTGGATACGATTCACCACACTTCGGACACAAACCGGTCGGCATGCGTTGGGTGTTCTTTAAGGCACGCTGGAGGCGCACCGGCCGATGAACGATCAGATTAGATGCGGTGGCCAGGATTTCCTTTGATATTTCCGGGCGATCGATATCCATGGAACTCTTCGACGCGGATTACAAAATCTTTATAGGTTATGCCGCATATTTCAGGATCTGTCATGATGGTCCCTCTTAATAAGTCATAATTTTACTTGCGGCGGTATAGAGTTCTTTTAGCAGATCATCTCCCGTATGGAAATGGCTGCGGCTGGCCCAATTTTCACTTATTTGATGCATCCAGCAGGCTGGTGCAGGTGGCGCCTCGATCCATTTACTACCGGATTGATAGAAAAGATAGGTATCCCATGCAACTTTACCATTATAGCCCAAACTCTCGGCAATGACTTTGCCGGAGAGTTGATCCGGATCCCAAAACTGGCGCACCCGGGCATCATTGAATATAATTGCTTTTTCTTTTGCGGTCGCCTGGGAATCACCCGGGAGCATTCGAATCCAGACGATGCTGATACCGATCTCGGCGTTTGGGAATTTTTTGATAATCGATTTGTGCACCGCCCGGGTACCCTGCTGACCTCAGCGCGGTCACATCGGGGAAAGCAAGGCCAGAAATCGCGGGTTGCCATTATTGTGATTGAAGTGGTTTTTCAACAGTTGCAATGAATCGGCCAGTGAGTGCAATTTGAGAGAGAGATCGTTAACCATAAGTTTTACTCTATTCGCGGTAGTTCACCAGATTGAATCTTTGGGTTCTGCATTAATTTAAGCCACGAATGAACACGAATTAAACTTTTAAATATTACCCCTTTTGTTTTCAATAATTGATCAATTCGTGGTTATTCGTGTTCATTCGTGGCTAACGAGTTTTCAAAAGAACACATCCTTTCCGCATCTTACGAAAGAAAAAAACCTGAATTCCCAGTATCAGGTAGATGATGTCTCTCACTAGTGTTGGTTTGGCAGAAGAAAAAAATCCAGCTTTTTGGACTGAAAAGCAACCGCAGTCGAATTCATGGCCCCTGATCAGGTTGATGGATAAGACAACCGCAAATGCGATTAGTAGTCCATTAATGATCAATGCGGCCGATCGGGGATATATACCCAGGATCAGGGCCAGGCCGGTAACCATTTCAATGAAGGGCAATATAATGGCGATCAGGTTGATTGCAGCATGCGGGAAAAGCTCATAGCCGTAGATAATTTTTGCGAAATCCGAAGGCGCCAGAATTTTATGATAACTGGCATAAATAAAAGTCAGGCCGAGAATCCAGCGTGCCGTCAGTTCGATCCAGCTATTTTCAAACACGTTTTTCATTGCCTTATTCAATTGGATGCCCCTCTGCTTGCCATCCCGAAAACCCATCAATAAAAACCTTCACATCTGTGAAGCCAGAATCCATCATGAGTTGGGCTAGACTGTGGCTGTCCTCGCAGGTTCTGCCAGAGCAATACGCAACGATGGTCTGATCCTCGGAATGCTGATCCATGAAGGAATCAATCAAATTATCAAATTCGCCGACCGGCATCGAGACTGCTCCCGGTATATGACCGTCATCATAATTATCACGGGAGCGTGCATCGACAAAAAGAGCGTTGCCGCTATCAAAAATCTGTTTGGCCATGGCTACGCCTTCAATTTCTGGTTTGTCTGCAATAACATCGTTTTTAGCGCGCGCAGTAATGACTCCCTGGGACGTATCCCACTGGCCGACCAAGGCTATACCTGCAGGAGAAAAGTAATTAACACTGATTGCCAGAACAATCGCCACCCCGAGCAGCAGGGATATTTCTTTCCACAGCCGTTTACTATTCATGTGCCAATTTCCATTTAATTCGGGTGCAACCAATCGAAAGAGCCATGTAATTTCACCGCAACATCGGTAAACCACAGGCGGAATTTTCCGTCATCTCCGCGATGATCGAGCGAAAAAGTCAAGCCGCCGGCGTCGCGATGATCCTCCCACGATGTGATCCGGGAGGGCGTTTCGGAGCCGCCCCGCCGGTAAACCCACTCGGTTATCATGTATTCATCGTCGACAAACAGCTCATAAACATCGCCGGGCGGGTAACCTCCGGTCGCCGGATACGTGACCACTACGCATTTGGCCGCTCCTTCTCCCAGCGGCCGTTTTCGATGGCCCGTATCTTCTACCTTTGCCTGACGGTCCCAGATCATATGAATCGGAAACAGCAGCCAATAATTGTCATTAATAAACCAGGCATCGATTTGCTTGAGATCTTGCGGGGGATTCTCTTCCAGCTCGAGACGATTATAGGTGAGCGCTCCATGATTCGATCCTCCTTTCAAAGTCACCTGCTCGACTTGGGGCCACCAGATCCAGGAGCGGCTGAATTGCTTTTCTCCGATTTTGACATTAAACGTATATTCGAGCACTTCAACTCGACTGAATGATTCTGATCCATATGCCTCGGCAATATGTTGGCGAATATCCTTGGTGGCGGCTGGCTGAGGGGTGCTGCATCCGGCAGTAAGGCCAAAAATCAGCAATGGAATGACGACTGATTTCAAAAGTGCGTGCATGATATATCCTCCTTCCAAAAATACGAAAGCATTCAATTCAACTTTTTACGAAGGTGCCGTTTTTGAGATCCTCCAGTGCCTGTTGGATTTCCGGCTGCGTGTTCATGACGAAAGGTCCGTATCTGGCGATCGGCTCATCCAGGGGTTTGCCCGAAATCAGCAAGAAGCGCATGGGCTGATCTGAAGTATTTGCTTCAATATAATCCCCATCTGCAAAGACGACAAGTCGGGAGGCATGAACGATTGTTTCTTCCTCCTCGCCATTTTTGCCGAATATTCCCTGACCTTCAAACAGATATGTAAAAGCTGAATGTCCGCGTTGAATGGGATGGGAGAAATACCCCTTGGGGGGAATCGTAACATCCAGATAGCTGGGTTCAGCTACGATTTCGTCCACCGGACCACGGACTTTGTCGACCTCGCCGGCAATCACGCGAATTTTAACGCCATCGTCCCGGTTAACTTCGGGGATCTGATCCGAGCTAATATTCTGATACCGGGGCTTCATCATTTTCAGTTTGGCCGGCAGGTTAACCCACAATTGAAATCCTTTCATTTCACCCTGTTGTGCCCGGGGCATTTCTTCGTGCATGATTCCGCTGCCGGATGTCATCCATTGAATATCCCCTGCGCCGATACTGCCTGAATGGCCGATGCTGTCTTTATGATTGACGACTCCTTCTATCATATAGGTCACCGTCTCTATTCCACGGTGAGGATGCATGGGGAATCCTTTGATGTAATCTTCCGGATTGCTTGATCCAAAATGATCAAACAACAGGAAGGGATCGATATTGTCCAGGGTTCGAGTGGCGATACTGCGCTTGAGCCTCACGCCGGCACCTTCCAGTACCGGTTGGGGCTCAATGATATCTGCCACTTTTCTCATTTGTGATTTCATGGCTGTCACCTATTTCGATACTCGATGCTCGATACTTGATACTCGATGAAAGGAACGGCTCAAGCAGCTGCTTTCTAGATCTTGTTTTTTAATGTTGGATAATGATTCTAACATTAGGGCCTTCGACTTCGCATGGAATTTGATATCGAGCATCCAGCATCCAGCATCGAGTATCCAGCGTTCAGTTTCAAGTCTGCGTGTTATTTAACCAGCTTTGAAGCTATTTCTGCCACATGTTTACCTTGAAACCGTGCGGCGTTCAGTTCGTTTTCGCTTGGCATGCGTGAGCCGTCTCCGCCCGCAATTGTAGAGGCGCCATAGGGGGAACCGCCGGTGATTTCATCCAGGGTCATTTGTCCCTGGAAGGCGTAAGGCAAACCCACAACCACAAAACCGTGATGCAGTAAGGTGACATGAAACGTAAGAATCGTGGATTCCTGTCCACCATGTTGGGTGGCACTGCTTGTGAATACACTGCCGACCTTACCGACCAGGGACCCATTTGCCCAGAGTTGTCCGGTGGCATCCAGAAATTGGCGCATCTGTCCGCACATATTGCCGAACCGGGTCGGGGTGCCAAATATAATGGCATCGGCCCCGGCCAGTTCATCCACCGTGCACACCGGTATATGCGAAAATGCTTTTTGGGCATCGACCGCGCCCATCTTTTCAAGAACTTCCAGGGGAAGCGTTTCCGGCACGCGACGAACTTCGACCTCCGCTCCCTCCACTTCTTTCACGCCTTCGGCCACCGCTTCGGCCATTATATGAGTATGCCCATATGTTGAGTAATAAACAAC
Source organism: Desulfobacterales bacterium (assembly GCA_050116155.1). Taxonomy (GTDB): domain Bacteria; phylum Desulfobacterota; class Desulfobacteria; order Desulfobacterales; family JAHEIW01. The sequence continues at coordinate 95 of JASFPE010000184.1, read as the reverse complement.
TAATACTTTCATGATTGAATCCTCCATTTTGAATTCTCTTCGTTATTGAAAATTCGGTACTCTACGCAGGTAAAGGTGTTTGGCTTCACGTTTTC
>JASFPE010000183.1:0-9429 GCA_050116155.1 Desulfobacterales bacterium | reverse complement strand
AAAAATCTGGTAAATGATATCATCACACTCGAGCTCATCGCTTAAGATCATGAGAAATAAGTCCTTATCGTAGGTTGGGTTAAGGACGACTTCCGGCGTTTCCAAAAACGGGCTGACCGGGCCCAACATCAAGTTATTTTTCTTACCCAATACCCCGCTGCGAAACGTCAATGAAGAAATGTGGCCCTCGCCCACAGCTCTAAAGCTGAAAATAACCCTCAGAGAGCCCTCAGGCAGGTCTTCCTGATTGGGATGCGGCACAATGGAGGGGTTAAAAAAGGCGACCGATTCGATCGAGTACTCTTTGGTAAAAAATGCACCCAACAGTAATCTTTGCTCGTGAGTCAAACGTTCAGGATGGTCCGTCAGATCTTCGATTTTCTTAAAATGGCGGTGTAGTGTGTTTTCCAGATCCTGGTGTCGATCTGAAAAGTCGCGCAGAACCGCCTCCAAAATTTCGTGTAATTTTTCATCGGGCAAAGATACCACGCGCTGTATGACCCGCTTTTGCCGTCTGCGGCCGCCGGGTCCGAAAAATCTTGTAATCACCCTCGATGAGTCGGGCACGAATCTTTGCCGTCTGCGCTTCAATTCAAGTGGCTCAAAATAATTCAACTTTCATCTCCCTTCAAATCACTGATCCTTTATTAATATCCGCAAATTTATTAAATGACAAGTTTTGCGTATGCTGGAAGGTTCATCGTCTTTAAAGCCCTCAGCGTTCTGCTTTAATATTTTTTAAAATGGTGCTATATGTGCAGAATAAGCTGCGCGATATCAAATGCGGCTCAGAGAAATAAACCAATTGTGTGAGAGGAAGACGATTAGTGAATAAACTTTACCCATTCAAACGTTATGATAAAAACCCGATTTTAAGCAGCGATGACGTACCCTACCCCTGCAACACCGTCTTTAATGCGGCAGCCTGCAAGTTTCAAAATCAGTATCTGCTGCTGTTGCGGATTGAGGATCTCGAGGGCCATAGCCATTTGACCTTGGCGCGTTCTGATGACGGTTATCACTTTGAAGTGGATCCTCAGCCTTGGATAACACCGTCAGTCGATCCCTATTATGAACCCTATGAGCGTTTTGGTATTGAAGATCCGCGCATCACCCTTATGGAAGACACCAATTACATTACCTATACAGCATACGGCCCGTTTGGCCCGCGGGTCGGGATCGGTAGTACCAAAGATTTTGTCCATTTCGAGCGTATCAGTCTGGCCACTGAAGTCGACAACAAAGATGCCATTCTTTTCCCTGAAAAAATTGACGGCAGTTATGCGCTGATCGATCGTCCGGGAGGAATGGGAGGTCAGATGGGTGCTATCTGGATCACCTATTCCAAAGACCTTATTCACTGGGGCCGAGCCAGGGCGATTCTGGGACCCGAACCCGGCTGGGGATCTTACAAACTGGGGATTTCCACGCCGCCGCTGAAGACCGATCAAGGCTGGTTTACCCTTTACCATGGCGTTCGCGAGACTGCCGCCGGGCGGCTTTATCGCGTCGGTGCCATGTTGCTGGATCAAAACGATCCATCCATTGTTATCGGTTATACCTCACATTTCATCTTCGGGCCCGAGAAATTATACGAGCGCACCGGAGATGTGCCCAATGTGGTGTTTCCCTGCGGAATTATTTTGGAATCCGACGGTACCCTTAAAATGTATTACGGCGCCGCGGATACCTGCATCGCGGTTGCAGAAGCAAAACTTGATGATATTTTAAATCTGTGTTCCGACAATGCTTGACGAAAGAAAAAGAGTTTGCCTATCATCCTCGCTATATTCTGCCTAACGCCGGTGATATACCTGATTCAGAAAAGGAGTAACAAAATGAAAATTGTATGGCTGTCAAGCTGGCCTCCGCGCGCCTGCGGCATTGCCACATACTCGGATGAGCTCGTAACGGCGCTGAGGAAAGCCAACAATGAAATTTATGTCATCTGCCATCCGGATGGCGGAAGGCCAGGGGAAAAAAACATCTACCCGGTGATGAATACCGACGTGCACGGCTGGGATGGGGTGGTGCACGACACCATTCAAAAAATAAAACCCGATGTCGTTCATATCCAGCATGAGTACGGACTTTATCAAACTAGCGGGGATCACGCATCGGGGCTTTTGCGACTGGGATTCCGGCTGCATGTCCAGGGGAAATATCCGCTGGTGATCACCTATCATTCGATCTATACCCGGCTAAATCCCATGATATGTCTGTACATGGATATTATGCAGCGACTGGTTCACGCAGGTATCGCGCATGCCGAGTATCAGTGGGTAAACCTTCACGCCAATCTTGGCCGAATGGTCGACAATATGTACGTTATCCCCCATGGAGCGGCTGCGAAAGTATCCATCTCGCGCAAGGAAGCCAAAAAGCGGCTGGGGCTTGCGGGCAGGCGTGTGGTAGGAATGCTGGGATGGTTCACCCAGACCAAGGGCTTCGACAGCGTACTTGAAATTTGGGATGATCTTGCCCCTGCACTGGGCGAAGATACGACACTGATGCTCGCCGGAGATGCGAGGATGGGGGATTCAAACCAGATTGATTACAAGCAGAAACTGCTGTCCCTGGTCAACCAATGCAAGTACAAGGATCAGATCAAAGTCGAGCTGGGAAGTTTTGCCCCGGGGGCCTACAATCGTATCATGGCTGCTTTCGATCTTATGGTGATGCCTTATACCTTCGCTTCTCAAAGCGGCAATCTTGCACACAGTTTTGCCCTCGGCGTGCCGGCAGTCGTATCGGGTATTGAAGGACTGAAGGCCGAAGCGGAAGCCAGCGGTGCAGCAGTGGCTGTTCCGCCAGGGGACAGGGAAGAGCTAAAGCGTGCGATTTTGATGGTCATGGGCGACGAATCGCTGCGGAAAAAATACTCGCAGCGGGCAAGATCCTATGTCAGAAAAAAGATAAGCTGGTCCATCACCGCAAAGAAACATATTCAGGTCTATAAAAAGGCAATTCATCGCAATCAACAGGGTGGACACAGCCTGATCGCCGAAGCCTTTTTATAGAAGTTAGAGGGATAAATTGAGTAAAAAATTGCATCTTGGCATCGGCCACTACGGTATCGGTTTTCAGGACGGGGTAAATACCGTTATCTCGCGAAACGTGCGCGCGCTGCGGGAAATTGATCCAAATCTGAAAATCACCCTTTTTGGAAAACTATCACCAAATTACCAGGATTTTTTGGAACCCATTCCGGACGCGCTTGAATACCTCGATATCGACGAATTTCATCCGGAAGCAGAATCGAGAAAGCGGGTCGAGAAATCAATTAGTGACCAGCAGGTGCACGACTACGTGTGGCAGGGCACGAATCTGGCAGAAATTCTTGACGCCAAACTGGCTGGCATGGATACCATTCTCATCGAAAACCTTGGCATCGGGATCGATCCATCCGTTACCTACGCTTTTTACCTTTACACCCATTTGTGCCACACGGCGGGGATTAAAAAAAAGTTTATCTACCGGGTGCATGACTTTGTCCAGCAGCGCCCTCACTTTTTTCGCAATGTGAAAAAATTTCACGAGTACCGATTTGGGATGGTACCGGACTGGCACAGTGTCATCTATCCTTCTTTTCCGAGTATCCGGTACATTGCCATCAACCGCTATGATCGATCAAGGCTTATTGAGCATGGTATCGATGAAAACAACATTTTTTACATCCCGAATTCCGTGGATAAATCAATTATTCCCACGGATGACAGAACCGATGAGCTCCGGAAAAAGATCATCGCCAGAGAAGGGCTTGATCCTTCAGTGAGCTTTATCCTGTATCCGGTGCGCTGCGTGCGACGCAAAAACGTCGAGGAGGCCATTTTCTTTACCTGTTTTTTAAACAGTCTGACTAAAGGATATGCAAAGCGCAACCACGACCACATTGAGGGGAAATTCCACCTGCTGGTGAGCCTCAGTCCGGAGAGCGGTGACGATGCCCGCTATGCCGATCAGCTTCTCGATTTTGTCAGAAAGTATAGACTGCCCGTATCAATCGGTTTCAATGATCTGGTCACGCTGGAGCGGGAGACGGATCCCCAGGATCCGGCAAAAATAGAGCGCTACGGGGTGGGCGACATGGTTCGGGCGGCCAATCTTGTGATTACTACCAGTGTTTTAGAGGGATTTGGATTTGCGTATCTTGAACCCTGGTTTTTAGATAGACCCGTTATCGGGAGAAGTATCCCCTTTATTACGCCCGATTTCCAAGCCAAGGGAATGAAGCTGGGCCATCTGTATACAGTCCTCCTTGTGGACGGACAGGATTTCAAAGACATAGGGAAAGAAAAACCAACACCGGAGCAGGCCTTGCAGGAGAGGCTTGACAAGATCCTCAGGCTCGATGAAGTAGGTTTCGTTGACAAAGTGTTTGACAGGAATGAAACACCCATCAGAGCTACCATTCGGCTTTTGGATATGAAAAAAAGAAAGAGCCTTATTGCCATCAATAAGAAAGTGGTGGAAACGGTTTTTTCACAGGACGTGATTGGCAAACAGATCTACGACGTGATCACTGCACCAAATTAGATCAAAGGGTTAAGGCCGAATCAGCAGATCGCTACCCAAAACGATTCCGAAATCGCACGGCGTCGATGGTTGAACACGCTGCTGACAAGCTTCTTTGGCACAGACACGCGATTTAGCAGAACTCGCAGTTCCGATAAGATTAAGATCGGAATTCAAAATTCCTAAACACAATTTTGCAATAATTTCATTATATTACATTCCTTTTTGCCCTGTCTTTATCACCATTCAGTAGCTTATCTATTTTTCAGGAACACCCGGTTCAGTCTTTTCCAAGTGAATAAATAGTATTTAGTGAAATTTCAGTTAGTTATAAAATTGGCACATCTGTTGCTTTATTCTAGATATCAGAGAGGTGATTTTCGTGAACAGTGCCAAGAAAAAGAGCAGAAAACCGACGATTTCCGGAATTGTGATCCCGGCCCAATGGGATGCAAACGGAAAGGTTATCACAGTAACCATTCATACCAATGATGAAAAGGTGTTGCTGGTCGAGCACACTAAAATCGGAAATGATTTATTGAACCTCATCCATAAAGAAGTGGAAGTGACCGGAAAAATTAGAGAACGGCTTGACGGCAAGACCTGTATCGGTATCAAAAGTTATAAAATAGCAGAACCGCAATCTGAAAGTAACATAGCCTGTACATGAAGGATTCATGAATCGAGGTTATCCATGGAAAACATGATTATCCTCTGTATCCAATGTGGAGCAGAGTTTGAATTTTCAATCGGAGATCAGTTACGGCACAGGAAAATGAACTTTGACGACCCGAAGCGGTGCCCCGACTGCCGGAAAAAAAAATTAAAACCACCAGGCGTTCAGGATAAAAGATTCAATCACAGAAAAAAAATCGATCAGATTAAGTATGAATATTAAGGAATTCGTCAACAGCGATAAGGAGACTATGGCCAAATGAAGATTAAGCCCTTAAATGATAGAGTGCTAGTATTAAGAGAAGATGAAGAGCAAAAAAGTTCCGGTGGCATCATCATTCCCGACACGGCCAAAGAAAAACCCCAGCGCGGAAGAATTGTGGCCGTTGGTCCCGGAAAAATGGGCGATGACGGTAAGCGCATCCCCATGGAAGTTAAGAAAGGAGACCGTGTGCTTTTTGCAAAATATGCCGGCTCGGAGATTGAATTTGGCGGTGTCGAACATGTAATCATGCGTGAAGATGACATTTTATCCATAGTTGAGAAATAGGAGGAAAAATATAATGCCTGCAAAAATGATTTCTTACGGATCCAGTGCCAGGGGACGCCTCCTGAAAGGCGTCAACACACTGGCCGATGCCGTCGAGGTGACCCTGGGACCCAAAGGCAGAAATGTTGTCCTGGAAAAATCGTGGGGCTCCCCCGTTGTCACCAAAGACGGTGTAACGGTCGCCAAGGAAATAGATTTAGCTGATAAATTCGAAAATATTGGGGCCCGGATGGTTAGAGAGGTGGCCAGCAAAACCAGTGATATGGCCGGCGACGGCACCACCACGGCTACGGTTCTGGCCCGGGCCATTTACCGGGAAGGCCAGAAACTGGTGGCTGCCGGTGCCAACCCTATGGCAATTAAACGCGGGATAGATAAAGGCGTTACGGCAGTGGTGGATGAGCTGAAAAAGCTCTCCAAACCCACCCGGGACAAAACCGAAATTGCCCAGGTAGGCACGATTTCAGCCAACAATGATCCCATGGTGGGCAACCTCATCTCCGAAGCCATGGAAAAGGTGGGCAAAGAAGGGGTCATCACGGTTGAAGAAGCCAAAAGCATGGAAACCACGCTGGATATCGTGGAAGGCATGCAGTTTGATCGGGGTTATTTATCTCCCTATTTTGTAACCGATGCTGAAAAAATGGAGGTGAATCTCGACGAAGCCTATGTTCTGCTGCATGAGAAAAAGATCAGCAGCATGAAAGATCTTCTGCCTCTATTAGAGGAGGTCGCCAAGAAGGGCAAAGCCATGCTGATCATAGCCGAGGATGTCGAGGGTGAAGCTCTTGCTACCCTTGTTGTTAACAAGCTGCGTGGAACACTGCAGATAGCAGCAGTCAAGGCTCCCGGCTTCGGTGATCGGCGTAAGGCGATGCTGGGAGATATTGCGGTGCTGTGCGGGGGTCAGGTGATTTCCGAGGATATGGGCATCAAACTGGAAAACGTAACCACCAATGACCTTGGTCGCTGCAAAAAAATTAAGATTGACAAAGACAACACTACCATTGTGGAAGGCGCCGGCAAAAAAACCGACATCGAGGGACGGGTTAAACAGCTGCGGGCACAAATCGAGGAAACCACTTCCGACTATGACCGCGAAAAGCTCCAGGAGCGCCTGGCCAAGCTGGTGGGCGGCGTGGCGGTAATCCGCATCGGTGCGGCAACCGAAACCGAAATGAAAGAAAAGAAAGCCCGGGTGGAAGACGCTCTGAATGCCACCCGCGCGGCGGTTGAGGAAGGTATCGTCTCCGGCGGAGGGGTGGCCCTGGTTCGTTGCCTGGGTGCTCTGGATAAAGTTACGGTTTCCGGAGAAGAGAAAGCCGGTATCAATCTTTTGAAACGAGCTCTCGGGGAACCACTCAAGTACATCGCAATTAATGCCGGCTATGAAGGTTCAGTTGTTTTACAAAAGGTGCAGGAAGGAAAAGGTGATTTCGGATTCAATGCAGAGACTGAAAGATACGAGAAGCTCATGGCTTCGGGTGTTATTGATCCAACTAAAGTGGTGAGATTGGCACTTCAAAATGCTGCATCGGTAGCCGGGCTGATGATCACCACCGAAGCGATGATTTCGGAAAAGCCGGAGAAGAAATCGAAGCAGCCGGCTATGCCGGAAATGGATGAAGACATGTACTAAAAATACTTCCTATCATCCAGCTCAATAGTATCCAAACCTCATAGCAAGAGCAAGAATTACATCGCTACGCTTAAATAATGTGCAAGTCTGATTATCTGCAGTAAAGACCAATTTAAGCGTAGCACGTTTTTTATTAATTATAGAGGATACAAAAGGCTGATAACCCGATGATCAGAGAGAAGACCAGGGAAAATGAAATGCATAAACTGTAATCGCAAAGTAAATGAAGGTATTGGATATTATAACACAGACTGTGGGCCTTTATGCATTATATGCCATGATTTAGAAATTGAAGCAAATACGCTAACGCTTCTAAAAAGGCTCAAAAATCATCCCATCAAAATGCCTTGAATAAAGAAAACGGAACAATTTCATAAAAACAAATTTATTTTTATCTCAAAGCTCGCCCAATTAATGGGCTTACTGCAACCCAGATCGATATACAGGCATCTCACTTGCCGATTTTAGAGCTAATATATAATTTATTAAACTGATGCAATCGGAAAGGATAATCGATCATGGAAGAAAAAGATTTGGATTTTTTTAAGGATCTACTGATGCGCTGGTTAGACGAACTCCTACAGCACGCTGACGATACAGTCGAAGGCTTGCTGGAAACAGATAATTATTTGCCGGATCCATTAGATAGAGCCTCTTTTGAATCTAATCGAAGCACCTCGCTTCGTATTCGTGACAGAGAAAGCATGCTGATACACAAAATCAAAAACTCATTAGAAGATATTAAAAACGGAGAATACGGCATCTGTGAAAATTGCGGCAGAGAGATTGCATTTGAACGCTTAAAAGCCAGGCCGGTGGCTCGACGATGTATACGCTGTAAAACCAAACAGGAAAATTTGGAGAAAATCATAGGGCTGTAGTCATCGATTCGATCACGGGAAATCCCGGCTTGTCGCTCTATCAGGGCTCCATCTAAAGAAAAAGCTTCAGAAGTGAATCAGGGATTAAACATAGGAGATTCTTTTCATATGGTTATAGATGAATCGAACGGAAAAAACAATAGATTGTCCCGCAAAACTATTAAAGCCAAAGAATCGGATGGACTTCATGATTATATTGATTTTGACAAAATGAAAGTGGAGTGTATTTGCCCCAAATGCGGAAACAAACACATTATGAATTTTCATTGGATCGGCAGAGGTACTCCCAGGAAATTTTGCCCCCTTTGTAAAGGCAGCAAAGATTAAGGCTGCTTTTGCAATAAACATCAAATATTGAAAGGAGAGAAAACAGATGAACAAAAGTGATCTAGTGAATGAAGTGGCTAAGGTCGTCAGTACGAAAAAGGAGGCTCAGGCAGCACTCGATTGCGTGATTTCTTCAATTACGAAATCTTTGAAAAAAGGCGAAGGCGTTACCCTGACGGGATTCGGCACCTTTAAAATTGTCAACCGAAAAGCCAGAAAAGGACGGAATCCGTATACCGGCGAAGAAATTAAAATTAAGGCCACCAAAGCGCCAAAGTTTATCCCGGGCAAAGCGTTAAAAGAGGTGGTAAAATAATTCATTTCTTAAAATAGCAAATCTGAAGCGGTTAATACTCTATAACCTAGTTCCCATGTCAACGGCAGAGTTTATTCAAACTCTGCCGTTGGTATAGAGTATTAGAAAAATTCTGCGGAAGCCCACTTAAGCAACGCGGGTAAAATCATTTGCGTATTTTCCAAGGTTGAAAGAATTTATATGGATTCTAAAAGACTGCGACATGCATTGACGATGCTGATTGGAATTATCGCATTTGGTACATCGGGATATTATATCTTTGAAAAAATGCCCCTCTTTGATGCCTTCTACATGACCATTATCACAATTTCCACGGTGGGATTTTCCGAGATTAGACCGCTAACCCTATTGGGCCGTTCGATCACCGTAATAATTATTGTCCTTGGCATCAGCGCGGGCACATATACCATCGGTATTATTGTCAGATGGTTTGTCGAAGGGGAGCTGCAAAAATTTTTCGGGAGGTTAAGAGTGCAAAAACAAATATCCGAATTAAAAGATCACTTAATTATCTGCGGGTTTGGTC
>JASFPE010000182.1:0-9440 GCA_050116155.1 Desulfobacterales bacterium | reverse complement strand
TATGCGACCAGCCATTGATCGTTAGATTTACAACGCATTTGCGGCAGATTGCGCCGATCAATCTTTCTAACTGGCGAACCCCGGCTTCGCGGGTGTAGCTGCCGATAATTTTTCGAGTCGCCTTATCCATGAAGGTTACCTCATTTTCATTGAGGCCATGGCTTGCCAACTGCCGGGGTATCAGATGGCGCTTGGCGATCTGAGTTTTTTCGAACTCTGTATAGCCATCCAATTGAATGATCTCCAGGCGATCTCTGAGTGGTGCCGGAATGCTTTCCAACTGGTTGGCTGTTGCGATAAAAACGACGTCACTCAGGTCAAAGTCTACATCGAGATAATGATCGCGAAACGCAGCGTTCTGAGCAGGATCCAATACTTCCAGCAAAGCGCTGCTTGGATCACCACGCCAATCCATTCCGATCTTGTCCACTTCATCCAGCATAAAGACCGGATTGCGGGTGCCGGCGCGTTTGATCGCCTGAATGATTCGTCCCGGCATTGCGCCGATATAAGTCCGACGGTGACCTCGAATTTCAGCTTCATCACGGATTCCGCCGAGGCTCATGCGGGTAAACTTGCGCCCCATCGCCCGCGCAATGCTCTGCCCCAGACTGGTTTTTCCAACACCCGGCGGTCCTGAGAAACACAAAATAACGCCCATGGCTGTAGAAAAGGGGGCCCTGGTCTCTTTATTTTCCTTGGATCCGCGAATCTTTAGAAGATTTCGAACCGCCAGATATTCGATGATGCGTTCTTTGACCTCCTGGAGACCGCAGTGGTCTTCGTCAAGTAGCTGTCGCGCGGCATCGATGTCCGCCTGATCTTTGCTCATGTGATTCCAGGGAATGTCCAGCAGCCAGTCTAAATAGGTCTTCACCATGGAGTACTCTGCAGACTGAGGTGTCATTTCCGCGAATCGATCCAGCTCCCGCTGGGCTTCCCTGCGAGCCTCGGAACTCATATCTGCGTTTTCGATGCGTTCACGATATTCCTCTGCTTCAGATTGTTCTTCATTCGTTTCACCAAGTTCCTTTCTAATTGCCTTGAGTTGTTGTCGCAGATAATAATCTCGTTGGGTTTTATTCATTTCATCACGAGCTTCACTCTGGATTTTTTTGCCCAGCGAAAGAACTTCTTTTTCATGCGATAAGATAGCCACCAGATCGCGAAGCTTTGCCTTGAGGCTGTCTTCTTCCAGCAGCTTTTGTCGCCTTTCGAAATCGATGTCGGCATGAGCGGCAGCAATGTAGGCCAAGCCCAGAGGATCTCTCATGCGTGCCAGTCCCTCGACCGCCTCTTTGGGAGCGTTCAGTGACAAGGAAAAGACGTCCTGTGAGAGGTCGCGCAGACTTCGATGCAACGCCTCAGTTTCAATATCCGCCTCAAGGATTTCGGGTGCCAGCGTAACCTGGGCCTTCGGGTAGGGTTTGTCCGAAAGCCATCGGGTGATTTGAAATCGCGTTAAGCCATACACGACCAAAACAGCGTTACTGTCGGCTGCCCGGGTCATGTAAAGGATCCTAGCCACCGTGCCGATTTTAGATGTTTGGTCAAAAATCGGTTGCTGCGCTGTCAGTTCCTCAACCCCCAGCACGCCGATGACCCGATTGTCTTTCATGGCTTTTTCGAGCAGGGTGAGCGAATTTGTGCTGATCATCAGTGTCATGTTCAGTCCTGGAAATGCAACTTGCTTTTCTACTGTCAGAATTGGCAAATCCTCCGGTATTTCATCTTGATCCAATACAATTAATGCCTTATCCTGTGTCATGGTCGAATCTGATTTCATTTTTTACCTCATGGTTTCTTTCTTGTCGCTCGTTTATCATTTTTCTGGCTTAATCGTGTCACACATTATTTTAGACATAAGTTAAACAATAATTTGACATTGTCAAAAAAAATGTTATTATCTAGACATGAAAACGAGAATTGTATTTCCAATACGTTATGCAGCCCGGCAAACTGGTCTAACAACCCACCTTATCCGGGTGTGGGAAAAGCGCTACCAGGCGGTCATTCCCCAGCGAACGGACACCAACCGACGCATCTATACTGAGGGTGACATCAAGCGCTTGCAATTGCTCAAAAAAGCTGTGGAGGTCGGACATAATATTTCTCAGGTTGCAAACCTGAACTCCGAGGAGCTCATGCGGCTGATCAACTTAGATTCGCCCGATGTGGCCGACGCTTCTTCCGATATCGAACAAAAATCATTGGATGCGACCTATTTCTTTAGGCTGTCGCTGGCGAGCGTTGTTAACCTAGACGTTGCCGGATTGGAGACTACGCTAGACCAGGCGGCGGTGCATTTAACCAAACTGGAGTTGATCGACGATTTGATCGTACCTCTTTGTAGAGAAATGGGTGAGTCGTGGAAAAGAGGGGATCAAAAAGTCATCACCGAGCATCTGGCAGTCCCTGTCATCCGAGCCTTTTTGTGGGACTTGCTGCGATCAACGCAGATTTCCGAAGCGTCACCGAAGATCGTGATTTCCACTCCTTCAGGACAAATGCATGAACTCGGTGCATTGACGATCGCATTGATTGCCTGTGAATCCGGCTGGCATCCTTTGTATTTTGGCCCGAATTTGCCTGCGGATGAAATCGCTGCTGCTGTGGCCTACACGAAAGCCCTGGCGGTGGCGCTGAGTACCACCCTTCAAGCGGACCATCATCGGTTGCTCCTGGAGCTGAAAAAATTGCGCCGTTATCTGAGTGATGACACCGCCATCCTCATTGGTGGTCAGGCTGCATCCGGCATTGCCGATTTTCTTGGTTCTATCGGTATTCAGTATGCAACTGATGCCGCCAATTTTAGGCAGGCGCTGGACAACTTTATCAAATCCCGACATGATTGATTCGAACACACTGAAACGCGTGGGGACGGCATGTTGACATTCGACATTCTGGCCTTATTCTTAGACAGAAATTAGACAAATCTAACTAGCCTAACAGATTGCAGGAGGACTTCAGTATGAACTCAACTATAGAACTTCAGAATTTATTTGATGATGGCAGATATGAACTGATGAACGGCAATTTCGAAAAGGGCATCGAATACTTTTCGGAGTTGCTCCGGCAAGATCCGGATAACAAACTCGCCTTGATTAGTCGCGGCTCGGCTTTTCTCAAAGTCAACAGTATCGGCGAAGCCGTCAAAGACTTTGATCGCGCTATTGGCATAGATCCAAATTACGCCAGAGCATACCACCTCAGAGGCATTGCCAGAGAAAAAGAGGGAGACAATCAAAGTGCGCTGGATGATTTTAGCAAGGCCATTGAATTCGATCCGGAGTATGGTGCTGCATACTACAGTCGTGCGACGCTGCTCACCAAAATGAAGAAAGAAGACGAGGCCATAGAGGATATCCAAATGGTGCAGCATCTGACCAGTAAAAACATCGAAACTTTTGCCAACGAAAACAATGTCTGGCGCTCGCAGCAGCTGAAATTGGAATCCGTGCTGGAAAGCGAATTGGAGCGCTGATGATTGTTGGTCCTTAAAATCTCCTCCCAGGGGATTCGGTGATGCTGAGTAAATAAACGATGAACAAGAGAAATCAAACATATTTCAATAAACGCTTGAAGCAGGAGTTGAATGATCTGCTGCGTGCAGTGGATTGCAATTTTGATGGTTTGAACGATCCGGAGGAAAATTTAGCGGATATAGTGGACAGGGCCTCTGCTTTGATCGATCGCAGCCTGTCGCAAAACATCTGCGATAGAGAAACACTGCGGATCAGGAAGATAGAGCAGGCTCTTGAAGATTTGGCAAATGGCGCATACGGTATCTGTCAGCGCTGCGGCGAGGACATCGCCCTCAAGCGATTAAAAGCCAACCCGGTGGCCCGCTTTTGTATAACGTGCAAAGCTGAGATTGAAACCCGAGAGCGATTGACCGGAGGTTAGCAGGGCACTTCCCCATAAGGGCCAAGTAAAAAATGCTTTAAAACTGTGGGGGATTTTTCGAAAAAAAATCGAACATCGAACATCGAACGTCCAACATCGAACTCAGATAAGGCATTTTGAAATCATGAAGCTTGCACAGGATACCAGCGTGCAAAGGCAAACGCCCCAGAGTATATCAACGGCAACGATAACCAGCGGCCAATCCTTTATTGTGGCCATGTTTGTCAAATCATAAGTTGCATATGTAAAGAATCCAAACAGAGCGCCCAAAACAGCGGCCTGGCCCAGGGAGCTGTTAGCCACTGCCGGTCGAACAGCAAAGAAAAGAATTCCGGCGATATAAATTAAATAAAATGTGACGGCTGCAGCCCAGTTGACATTGGGACTCAATATTGCTCCCAGGTTTCTGCGGTAAAATCCTTTGGCAAAAACCCCCAACCATAGAATATCGATAATAAAAAAAACGGGAATAGTCAGCACATAAAGTTTTAGATAAAATGATATATTCATTGTCGCTCCAACGGTGAATGTTTATTCCGAATTGTGGCTACAGGGTTGAGCGAGCGAAGTTAGTATTTGAGCACAAATAGAATGGACTGCTGCTCCCAGCCTTGTAGCCACGTTTTTCCATTTTGATCAACTCTACTGGAGCTCCCATTCAAGTGTTTACAATAGTCCTTTATTTCTCAACGCGTGAACCGCCAGAAACGTATTCCATTCGGACTCTGTTTTACTCCAGGAACCATCTGCCTTTTGGGTTTTGGATAATCTGATGAATGCCTTTTCGAGTTGTTTGTCTGCCGCCGGTATGTCTAAATGCGCCAGCGCGTTGAGGGTCTGATAAAATGGTAAGCCTTCTTCCCAATCGCCCGATTCTGATTGTATATCCGCGAGGGACTCGATCACGAGTATCGTGGCCGGATCTGCAGCAAAAACGGGATGCACGACCTTGGCACGCAGGATATTATGTGAGCATGCCCGATCAAACCAAAGACCTTTGTTTTTTGTGCCTTCCAAACTCAACCAGCGATAGATGGCTAAAACCGATGGATCATCATCACGTTCGAATATGCTTGCCAGAAACAAGGTCGCCCCGATGAGAAACATGTCCCGGCGACTGGGGATAAACGGCAGTCCTGTAAGCTTTTCTTGAATGACATCAACTTCAGAGCCCGAATCGATTTCAATTGATTGAATATCAATTCTTTCTAAAAGCCAGTTTAGGGCGGCATCTATTCGGGTTGAGGATTCGCGCACGGTAAGATGAAGCCCGAACAATTTGGTTATCGTTTCAACATCGGATTGGTGCCAGGATCCATCGTCGGACTGATCTGCAAAAAGCCTTGCTATGGTTTCCTCAAAGTCAGTTTTCCACTGCCGGTTGCCGGCCTGTCCCAGCCATTTTTGGCGGGCGTAAAGACCCGCCGGGGTTTTGCTGGTGTTAAAGATCCGATAAGGATTGTAATGCAGTCTCATCGACTATTTTTTCAGTTTGGCGATCATAAAACGGATGGCTCTCACCAGCTCTTCTTGGGTGAGCTGGCGGTCGTTTTTCAATACGGTGAATGGGTTGCAGAATTCCGGCATAATGTTTCTCCTTTCAATATTTTCAAGATAGAGATGTCAAACGGCAGCCAAGTCGTCTATGCATGACACATCGAATGCAAAAATTCAATAAAAAGCGGCTGGCCCAAGGCACAGGCGATGGAATATATATCGCAACTCATTTTGGCAATTCCTTGTGCAAATTCACCGAAACTAGATTGACTTTCGATATCAGGTCAATTATCCATTTGGTTAACGTTGGTTTAATTTTAAGGTGTACAATCCCGGAGGTGATCACCATGAAGAAAAAAATGCGTGTGATGACGGAGAAACCCTTAAATGCCGAAACACCGATCCAATCGCTTCGTCCATGGATTACCGACAACGCGGTATTTTTCAAACGCAATCAGGGTCAGTTTATGGAGACCCCCGTTGAGCTTTCCGACTGGAAACTCACCATTGATGGCCTGGTGAAAGAGAATCTGACCTTGCGATTTGAAAAAATTCGGCGCCTACCCAAAGTAGAGTTGGCCAATACCCTGGAATGTTCCGGAAACAGTCGGTCGTTGCTCAAAGAAAAAGCCTCCGGTAATCCCTGGACCATCGGCGGGGTGGGAAATGCAATTTGGGGTGGCATCTGGCTGAAAGATGTATTGGAAAAGGCGGGATTGAAAGAAAACGCAAAGCACGTCAGCTTCGAGGGATTGGATAAGCCGCTGGGATCGGCCGGAATTAAATTTATCCGCAGTATTCCGCTGGAAAAGGCCACGGCTTCAACCATTCTGGCCTATGAAATGAACGGGGAACCCTTGCCGCTGAAACACGGCTATCCTCTCAGGGCCCTGGCTTTAGGCTGGACGGGTGCAAATTGTGTCAAGTGGGTTCATAAGATTACATTGCTCGATCGGCCTTTTGAAGGGTTTTTTATGGACAAGGTATACCGGGTATTTCAAAAAGGCCAAGATCCAAAATCCGGTGAGGTGGTCAAAGACATCGAAGTCAAGTCGATTATTGTCGAGCCCTTAAACGGCGAAGAACTGCCGTGCGGTGTGGTGGCAATTCGAGGTTCAGCCTATGCCGGGGAGGCCGGCATCAAAAAGGTGGAGGTCTCTGTTGATGACGGCCAGACGTGGAAGGCGGCAGAATTGATCGGACTTCAGCAACCCTATGCCTGGCGGCATTGGCAGTATTTGTGGGAAGTCAAGAAGAAGGACAATTACACCATCATGGCCCGCGCCACAGATACGCGAGGGCGCCGGCAACCTGATAACGCCCGTTGGAATGTGCTGGGCTACGGAAACAACGGCATTCGCGAACATGCGATTGTGGTTCAGATTGTCTGAGTCAATCGGCAAATCGCTTTTAATCAATGAGGAGATAGCGGGAAAACACATGGAGACGAAAGAATCCCTTCTGGTGGTCAACATTTTCGGACCGGACAAGCCCGGCATCCTAGCTGCTTTTGCAAAGGCTCTCCTGAAATACGCAATCGAAATTGTGGACATTGAGCAGGTTTCGCTGCAAAACACGTTGGGGTTACATTTGCTGCTGAAACTCAAGGAGGGAAATAAAGTCGAAGACAGCGTCATCAAGGATCTTCTTTTCGAGGGCAGCAAACTGGATCTCACGCTCACCTATCAGTGGATTCCTGAAGCTAAAATCCAGCAAAAAAGCCGCCGCAAACTATTGGTCCTCACACATTTCGGCGATATCCGCTCCATTGCCGATTTATCAGGCGTTTTGGCAGAAGAAAACGTGAACATCGAGGGAATATCCAGCCAATCACATCACGGTGCACGTTCTGTCGAAATGACGGTCAATATTACGGGATTAAGCAATGTCGACAGCCTGAAAAACAAGATGATGGACAAGAGCCGCCAGTTGAATGTCGATCTGGCAATTCAAACCATGGCTGCCTATCGTAAAAATAAGCGCATGATATGCTTTGATATGGACAGCACCCTGGTGGACATGGAGGGAATCGATGAAATGGCCCGCAAAGCCGGTGTCCATCGGGAAGTCGCCCGAATCACGACCAAGGCCATGCGCGGCGATTTTGATTTTGGAACTTCCCTCAGACAACGGGTGGCCATGCTCAGGGGGCTGGCACTGGATGATGTGATGGATATCAGAAATCGGATAATTCTTTCCGAGGGGGCCGATGAGCTTTTAACCACCCTTAAATGGCTGGGATTTAAACTGGGCATTGTCTCCGGAGGCTTCGATGTTTTTGCCGAATATTTGAAGGATAAATTCAGCCTGGATTTTGCCTATGCCAACCGGCTAGAGATTGAAAACGGTGCGCTTACCGGAAAGCTGCGCGGAGATATTGTCGACGCCGCCCAAAAGGCTCGCATCCTCAACCAGGTATCCTGTGATTTGGGTATTCCCCTGGATCAGGTGGTGGCTGTTGGCGATGGCGCAAACGATGCGTTGATGCTTTCGCAGGCGGGCCTCGGCATCGCCTACAATGCGAAACCAGGCCTGGATCGCATTGCCAACGTAGCGCTGTCCCGGGCACACTTCAATCATATTTTTCATCTTCTGGGCATCACCGAAGAAGACATCGATGAAGCCATGTCCTGCAAACCCCTCTAAATATCTTCGAATGATGGAAGAAATTTTTTCTAACTGTTCAGGCAATTTTGGGTTTGCAGATGATTTACATCAGTAATTCAGTGAATGAAGCTGCTGTGATTCAGGCCCACCACCCACAATTCCAGTTCTAGCAAAAAGTTGAATGCTACTGATGCATTATACCATCTGACACTTCGTAAACTATGGCAATCAGATCTTCAATTTTGATACCATTACCTTCTTATTTTGATCTTAAATATGCTTAACACATATTTGTTGGTTAATCCTTTCTTGCTCCCAAATATATATAGCCCGCTCCCAACAATTAGTATCATGCCGGCAATGGATTGAAATTCAAGAATGTCCTTAAAAAAAAGATAACCCCACACAAAACTCAAGGGAACTGCAATATACTCAAAAGGCGCAATTGTCGATGGTTGCGCCAATCGATATGCCTGAGCAAGGAAATAGAATCCTAATGCGGCGATAAGACCTATTATCATCAATAGAAATAGATCACCTTGCGACGGCAGGCGCCAATCTCGAAAAAGAAATGTAAAGCTAGGATGAGTTTTGGGGGTGACAGCGATGTTGTTTAAGGCCAAGGTAAAAAGCGTAGAGAAAATAATGTACATGACTGCAACGTAAAAAGCCATTGATACGCCATTTTCAGTTTTTCCTAACTTTCTGGTAACGATCGATGCAATGGCATAAAATAATGCAGTTAATAATGCTAAAAGGGCCGCTGGATCTATCATTTCAGAACCGGGTCTTAACATTACAATAACACCGAGGAAGCCAGCCAATACCGCTATCCAGCTTCGAACCTCAACTTTTTCACCTAGGAAGGTAGCAGATAAAATCGTTATAAAAATCGGAGCTGAGAAAAATAAACTAACCGTTTCAGCCAATGGGAGTGCAGCCATAGATAAATAAAAACAAATATAGGCGCCAAACATGAAAAAGGAACGAATGATATGACCCCAATAATGGTTCGTTCGCAATAAATGTAACCCGCCCTCTAAATGGGCAATGAATAGAATGGGAATGATAGCGAAGCAGCTTCTAATTAATACGATTTCATTTACAGGATATTTGCCACTCATCCATTTGATGATAACGTCTTGAATAGAGAAGACGAACACGCCGGCAATCAAGTAAAAGATACTTTTTATAGGGCTGTCATAGCTTTCAGCAGCAGTCGTCATAGTCGCTTTCTAGTGCATCTGATGGATAAATGATCAGGAAAATAAGCCAGATCGGGCGTTGAAAGAACGGGCCAGATATATTTTTAAGATTTAAACGACACCTCCATTATTTTGTCATCAAAAATCAGGTTTATCAAGGCTCTAGAGAAGTATGCCGCTTCCCATCATTTTTCAAATAGGCCTGAGCCCGGCTCCAAGCCTATG
>JASFPE010000181.1:0-9442 GCA_050116155.1 Desulfobacterales bacterium | reverse complement strand
CTCTCCTTTATGTCCCACCGCTAGGACGGCCATCTCGGTAAATATGTCCGGAGATTCGGAAATTATCCGATTCAACTTCATTCTTTTGCCGGTATCGAGGATCTCTTTGACAATTGCATATTTCAGCTGCACTGCCTCTGTAAACCCAAACATCAAGGCGCACAGCAAAAAGCTAAAATCTGAAAAATAGCTGTATTGAAATTCCTGATGGGCTGCGGCAAACTCACCGGATAGGGATTCAACCTTATCGCAAACCTTCCGCAGCAAGTCATCATCCGCTTTTTTACCATCTATGGTTGCAACATCCAAGCAGTATGGAACCTGAAAGTCAATAACTGCTCGGGGTAAATTTATTCCCAGGTGTTTCCATTGGTTCAGGTATTGTTTTTTGGCCAGCCGATTCCGATCGGCAAGCTTACGGTAATATTTTGCTGACCATAGGCCGTAGGTCCGACATCCGAGAAAACGATCCTCGTAAATAGCACAATCCTGTCCATCCAAAAACGGGCATGTTGTAATCTGCACGGCATTTAAGAAGAAATAGCAGGCAATTTGATTGGCAAACCGGCGGCGCAGACCCGCGGTCATATCGATCATCTTTTGAAACACAGCCAGCGCTTCAATTAGCGTCATTTCCGGCATCATCGAGCAACAAAGTGTCTTTCTCCGACATCGGGTCTGCGGAATCAGCGCATAGGCTTTTTGCAACGCCGACTGCTGGACCTCGGATTGCTGTATCACTTTTTGAATGACATCTAATGACAATGCCGGCATCCGATTATCTCCTAACTGAGAATTTTGCGCGCCTGGATAGAAGTGGTTTCCAAGCTCCATCGAGTGTTTCCGTCATCGGCGAGACTGCATTGCAAGCCGACTCAAAATGCTCATACGATACAGGGTTGAGCCCTTTGGCGCGTTTGCCGGCTAAAATCGGATTTGATTCATATTTATAACGGGCTAAACTGGCAACGGGCAAACCGGCAAACATAAAATTGCGTCTTGCCCTCGAGTGCAACCTGAGCTTTTAAAACCACTTATTGAGAAAAGTGGATGGCCTAGAGCCGATTTCCTTTTAGCACCATTTCCAATGGTTTTATTTTGATGGTATCCGGCTGATCCGCTTCCAAATAAATCACATATTCATCGAAAATGCCTCCCAGAAATATATCGACTCTGCGTGTTCGTTCGATAAATATGCCGGACTTATCATAAATAATATCGCCGTTTGAATCCTTAATGACCGTAAGGGCAAATAACTCTTTTTGGCCCTTTTTAACTGCAAATTTGTCTCCGACCTCGAAACTGCAATCTTCGAGTTGGTCTTTATGAATAAAGATTCCTTTACGATCCGGATCATAGATGGCAATCTGGTTGTTGCGAATATCCGCTCTGGTTATCATCAAATTCCCCGCTCAAGCTCCTGCCAGTGATGGGATGTGACGCGCTTTGATTCCATATCGTAAACCGTGAGGTTCTTTGAATGAAACCAGTCCGGTACAATGTAAAGTGCGTGGACCTCGGCGTTGCGATATAGATAGTCCTGATGGAAATGGGCAACAAAAATGGTGTGAACACCATCTGAGAATCTGTCATCGGCAAAGCGTGTGATCTCCGCTTTGGGGAGCCTTTTACGAAACTCGAGATTTGTTTTTTTTAACTGGATCTTCAGCAATTCCCCGATGGAGGGACCAAACGGCAAATAGCGCAGAATGAATTTCGTAATTTTGTTTTTGGCTAATCTTCTAAATCGCAAGTAGTTCTTGTCGTAACGATTGATTTGGTCACCATGGCAAAAAAGATTGCCGCTATCATCCTGCCACTTGGCCGCATCAGAACACCAGCTAAAATAGTTCTGTTTTTCCTGGGCAACATAATATTCATGATTTCCTTCGATAAATCCGACGGATCGATGGGATTTCTGCTCCTGGCACCAGGACAGAAACTGTCTATGACTATTTTTTTCGTACCGCGGCAATGCGATCCAGAGGTCAAAAATATCGCCCAGAAAAATCACATCATGGTCGTTATTTTCTAATGCATGCAACATCCGGAAAAAATCGGTATCGCTGCCACAGGTTTCATCTATATGCGCATCTGCAATGATTATCATGATGGCCAACATCGAAACGGTTCGGCTGGCTGTCCATTTGAACCGATTTTAAAATAAATTTTCCGAATTCATCGAAGCGGGAAAATAGTTAATATCCCGGATTTTTAACATATTAGGACAAATGACAAAAAAAGGACATATGCTAAATGAAAAAAAGATGTTAAAATATATCAGATATTGATTTCCAATCCAAGATATAACCGCGCTGTCACATTCGCATTTTTATCCAATTTTTAAAACAAACAACGTTACTTTTAGTGGCGTTCAGGTATCGGATAGACATGTCATTTTATAACAGCAAACTATTTTGGGCCACCGGAGCCTTTTTTACCCTGGCCTTTTTGTTCCTGTTTTCGATCCGCATGGGATGGTTAAGAAATATTTTATCCCGCCCGAAGACCCTGTCAGTTGCTGCTATCGGCGAAGTGGCAGAAAAAGACACCTGGATGAATATTTTCCAAAATGATCGCAAGATCGGATTTTCGCATTCCCGGTTTTCCAAAAAAGATACCGGCTATCGATTGCAGGAAACCGTTTACATGCGTATCAATACCATGGGCATGGTTCAGGATATTAATCTGAAAACCGACGGAAGGCTAAAAGCGGATTTCACCCTTGCTAATCTCAATTTTGAGATAAATTCCGGCAGATTTACCTTCCATGTAAAAGGTTCCATATCCGATGATATCCTCAAGATAGAAACCGCCAGTGCCGGAGATCGACGCACGCTGGATATCCGCATCGAGCAAAAGCCCTATTTATTTTCGGGAATCATTTATGCCGTAGCCGCTACCGAACTCAAGCCCGGAGATAAATTTGCATTCCCGATTTTCGATCCGGCCACCATGGCACAGCTGCCCGTTTATGTTGAGGCTGTCGGACAAGAGGAAATCCAAATCATGGGGACGAAAAGGACAGCCACCATCGTCTCTTTGAATTTTAAGGGAAGTACCCAGTTAGCCTGGATTGATGAAAACGGCGATTTGCTCAAAGAAAAGGGACTGCTGGGGATTCGCCTGGAACGCACCCATCGCAAAGACGCGCTGTATGGACTCTCCTCAGCGTCCAGTCAGGATCTCACGAAAACGGCTTCCGTATCATCCAATGTCATCTTGGAACACCCGGAGCAACTTGAGCACCTGACTTTAGAAGTTTCCGGTATTGAGTTGGATCAGGTAAAACTTCGAGGGGGACGACAGAAATTTAAAGGCAACCAGCTCATCATCGTAAAAGAAAACCTGTCGAACCTGGCTTCGGAATTGGGTGAAACTAATCTGGGAACGCTGGAAAAAGTTTTTCTGCAGCCGACTTCTTTTATTCAATCCGATCATCAAAAAATTAAGCAGCTTACCCAGGAAATCTTACAGGGAAATGAAAATGCCACACCTCTGGAAAAAGCCCGGAAATTACTGAACTGGGTGCATCAGAATATAGAGAAACGGCCGGTCCTTTCTTTGCCGGATGCACTGTCAACTTTAGAAAATCGGGTGGGCGATTGTAACGAACACGCCGTTTTGATGGCCGCCCTGTCTCGTGCAGCCGGGATCCCCAGCAGGGTTGAGGCCGGCCTGGTATATTTAAAAGGAAGCTTTTATTATCATGCCTGGAACCTGGTGTATCTGGGTCGCTGGATAACCGCCGATGCCTTGTTCGACCAATTGCCTGCCGACGTCAGCCACATCAGATTTACTACCGGATCGCAACGCCAGCAGCTTGATTTGATGGGGCTCATTGGTAAGGTACAAATAAAAGTAATTGAATAATTTCCTGCGGAATATGATATAATTTTTTTCGAGGGCGACAATGATCCAATTAGAAAATATCACCAAGAAATATGCTGATTTTGCGGCTGTTGACCGGCTGAATCTTTCGGTGAACAAAGGCGAAGTGTTCGGATTTATCGGACCGAATGGCGCCGGTAAAACCACGACCATTAAAATGATCGGCGGTATTCTTAAACCAACGACCGGCACTGTCACCATTGCCGGCATCAACATGCAGGCGGAGCCTGAAAAGGCCAAGAGCAAAATCGGTTTTATTCCCGATCGACCCTATCTTTATGAAAAGTTGACCGGTATGGAGTTTTTACGGTTTACTGCTGAGCTTTACGGCGTGTCCGAAAATGGCTTCGATAAAAAAGCCAGGGCACACCTGGAAATGTTTTCGCTGGCGGACTGGTCTGATGAGCTCATCGAATCCTATTCCCATGGCATGAAGCAGCGCTTGATCATGTCTGCCGCCCTGATACATGATCCCGAAGTCATTATTGTTGACGAGCCCATGGTGGGATTAGATCCGGCTGCAATCATGATGGTCAAGCAACTATTTAAGGATCTGGCCCAAAAAGGATTTACAGTCTTCATGTCGACCCATACCCTCAAGGTGGCGGAAGACATCTGTAATCGGATCGGAGTTATCCATAAAGGTCGGTTGATTGCCAGCGGGACGACCAGCGATCTCCAGCGGGAGGCCAATGTAACCGATGCCGATCTTGAAAAGGTTTTTTTAAGCCTCACCAATAATTTTTCTATTCAAAACGGTTAATTAAATTATAAACATCTCGATATGAAAGAGGTCTTCACCTTATTAAAACCGCGTATTTGGCCCCTTAAACATCGGGGTTTTTCAAACCACAACCACGGTGGTGCCTTCAAGATATTCTTGTTTGGCGTCATCGGTGCCCTATTCTGGGGCGGAATATTTGCCATTTCCCTGCGCGTGTTGCACTACTTTAGAGGCATCGAGGACATCGGTGACATCCTGGGCTATAAACTGCTTTCCATGATCCTGATTATATCCTTTGCCCTGCTCGTCTTCAGCAGCATTTTAACCGCGCTTTCCAAACTTTACCTATCCCGGGATCTATACCTGGTTCACTCAATGCCCGTATCCAGCTATAAGATCTTTCTATCACGATGGATCGACAGCACCGTCGACAGCTCATGGATGGTCATAGTCTTTACCCTGCCGGTTTTTATCGCTTTCGGAATCATTTATCATACCAGCTTCTTTTACTACGCCAACACGATGCTCTGTCTGCTCTCACTGGCCATCAATGCATCTGCGGTCAGCACTATGTTGGTAATGGTGGCCGTCATCGCAATCCCGGCAAACCGCATGAAAAGTATCTTTATCTTGATGGGGATTTTCTTTTTCGTCATACTTTACCTGGCTATTCGTCTGCTAAGACCGGAGCTGCTGGTCGATCCCGAGGTTTTTGACACAGTCCTGGTATATATCACGTCGTTGCAGACCCCGTCTTCACCATTTCTGCCAAGCACATGGGCCTTTGACAGCATTCAGGCGGCACTATCAGGTTCAATCAGCACCGCTTTGTTCCACAACGCAATTTCCTGGAGTTTCACCGGAGCGGCTACGTTTTTCCTGATTATGGTTTCCAATGCAATTTATTTTGGAGGATTTTCAAAAACACAGACCGCAGCAGTTCGCGTGTTTAAAAAGGGGACCACGATTGAGCGCTGCTTTGGCTTTTTATCCGGTCCGGTGAAATCATTTACGATCAAAGAAATCAAAACGTTTTTGCGCGATCAAACTCAGTGGTCCCAGATTTTTCTACTGGCCGCTCTGGTGGTTATCTATGTTTACAATTTCAAGGTTCTTCCTTTAGAAAAATCACCCATCAAAACGATCTACCTTCAAAATTTATTCTCCTTTTTGAATATGGGGCTGGCCCTATTCGTTCTCACTGCGATTAGCGCCCGCTTTGCCTATCCGGCAGTCAGCCAAGAAAGACAGGCCTTCTGGGTCGTCAAAACTTCACCGCTTTCATTGAAAACCTTTCTCTGGATAAAATTTTTTATCTATTATTTTCCACTACTGATCCTAACTGAAATTCTGATTGTGGCCACCAATGTCCTGCTTCACGTCACCCCGTTTATGATGGCGCTTTCCACCATTACCGTCTTTTTTTTAGTGCCAGGAATTGTTGCCATGGGAATCGGCCTGGGGGCTGCATATCCGGATTTTAAAGCTGAAAACCCAAACCAGACGGTTACCAGTTTCGGCGGATTGATTTTTATGATTGTATGTGTCGGATATATCGGCCTGATCATTCTGATCGAGGCCGGCCCGGTGTACAATTTATTTATGGCCGATATCCGGGGAAAAATTCTGACCCCGGCCACCTGGGTCTGGATCATCGGATCCTTCACCGCCGCCTTTGTGCTCAGCCTGGTGGCCATTGCATATCCCATACGTTTTGGTGAAAAGCGCCTGGCAAAGTTGTTGGTTTAACTCAAGGTTCAAAGGTTCAGGGTTCAAGGGTTCACCGTTCAGGGTTACTTCTTTTTATCAGTTCCCAGGCAAATTGCCAGGCCTCAATATCCTCAAATCGCTCAATTTTCATGCCTTTTCCCTTCAGTTCTCACGAATCAGCCGATCTACTTTGACGTTAACCCTGAACCTTTGAACCTCTGAACCCAGAACCTCAAAACCCCACCCGAACCTAGAACCCAGAATCCTGAACCATTGAACCCAAGACTTACAAATTTTACATAAACTTTACATTGACATTTACATTTTGTTGAATTATATTCAAACAAAGCGCACCCATCCGAAAACAGTGTCTATTGACCGGAGGCCCTCTATGCAAACAAAATTAACACGGAAACAACAGCGGGTTTTAGAGTATCTTCAGCGCGAAATCGCAGTCAATCGCCAAGCCCCCAGCCTGCGCCAGGCAGCAGGTGCGCTAGGGGTAAGTCATGCCGCCATTGCCCAAATCCTGAAAGTCCTTGAAGAAAAAGGCTATCTCAAACGAGAGGGCCGTTACAGCCGCACCATCTATCTGCTGAATCGTGCCCGGGAAACCTCAGCACTGCAGCGCTGGCGGGAGATCCCAATCATCGGACGTGTCACCGCCGGCCTGCCAATGTACGCCCAGACCGAATGGGACGGAACCACCGTCCTGGATACCACCATCTTCCGCGGTCAAAATCTTTTTGCGCTGCGCGTGAAAGGAGATTCAATGAAGGATGTCGGGATTTTAAATGGCGATCTGGCAATCTGCGAACCGCGTCAGTACGCTCAAAATGGCGAAATTGTTGTCGCACTGGTCGGGGACGAAGAGGCTACCGTCAAGCGATTTTTCCTCCACGCCGACCATATCGAGCTGCGCCCGGAAAATCCACATTACGCTTCGATGCGATACGGGTTCGGCGATGTCCTGATTCAGGGCAAAGTCATTGGCATCCAGCGCGGCCCGGAGGGCATCAGGTAGGCGCTACGCGCCGGTTAACCGGTTGAGCCCGTTGCCGGTTTAGCCGGTTAAAGGATGCCGTAAATTCTTTTCAACGGGCAAACGGGTAACGGGCTCAACCGGCTAAACCAGGTTCAGTTTGGATTTAGAATTCTGAAAATACTGAAATGTACGCGCAACCGCCAAAACACAACTGTCAGCTTTGGGTTGGCACCAGCGGCTATTCGTATGCCGAATGGACGGATGCAGGGTTTTATCCTTCCGGCACGAAATCAGGCCAGATGCTGCCACTATATGCGCAACACTTCTCGGCCACCGAACTAAACTACACCTGGTACCAAATGCCGAAAGTGCACGCCATCGAGCGGATGCGCCAGCTGGCACCACCCAATTTTCGCTTTGCCGCCAAACTGACCCGCACATTGACCCATGAAGTCAATTTCGACCAGTGGCGCGGACAGGCCGCTCAATACCGGGACGGCATCGCACCGCTGTTGCAGTCCCGCCAGTTGGTGGCCATCTTGCTGCAATTTCCTCCGACATTTGTTCGCGCCCCCAAAAACCGACATTATTTAGCGAGGCTATTGGATGAGCTTGACGGATTGCCCCTGGCGGTGGAATTTCGCCATGCCTCCTGGGCAACCGATCGCGTTTTTGCCGAACTGCAACGCCGACACACAACCCTTGTGGCCGTCGATGAACCGGATCTGCCGGGGTTGTTTCCCAAACTGGATATTGTCACCAATCCGGATCTTTTTTACATCCGCTTTCATGGCCGTAATGCCGGTGGCTGGCGTTCGGGCAACATGCAAAAACAATTCGACTACGACTACAGCGATGATGAGCTGCTTCAGTGGGCCAACACACGAATTGTAAAAATGGCCGACCACGCCACCAACGGCGTCATTTTTTTCAACAACCATGTCCGCGCCCAGGCACCGCGAAATGCCATGCGACTCGTTAACTTGCTGACGGGAAAAGGGCTGTTGGAAAAGGAAATTGAGGGATTCAGGAATTGAGGGATTCAGGAGTAAATTGTCTTCCCATTCGCGGCTGGAAGCCGCTCCCACAGAGGCATAGTGACAGGTGGGAGCGGCTTCCAGCCGCGAATAAAAAAAATTTGATTCTTTAATTGGACAGGATTTACAGGATTGTCTGGATTTTTTTGCATTCACGGTTTCGTCCGGGAACCGTGAAAAAATCCTGTTTATTCAGCTTGACTTGATGACTCGAAAATTGTCCATGGATCGTTCGATTATCCATTTGAATGTCGCCGATTTTGCCGTCGCCGTGGAGCGTGCGGTGGACGGCCGGCTGCAGGATCGTCCGGTTATCATCGCTCCCGAAGGCGCAGCACGAGCGGCTGTTTATGATATGAGCAACGAGGCCTATCTGGCCGGCATTCGCAAGGGCATGCCGCTGCGCAACGCCGTGCGCCTCTGCCAGGATGCTCGGGTTTTGCCTCCGCACCCCGACCGTTACGAACAGGCGATGCGCGCCCTGTTCAAACAAGCGCTGCCGTATTCACCGCTGATCGAAACCGGTGAGGATGACGGGCACGTGTTTATCGATGCCAGCGGTACCGATCGCCTCTTCGGTCCGTCGATAGACGTAGCCTGGCGGCTTCGCCGGCAGATCAGAACCGATCTTAGCTTGGATCCCATTTGGTCTGTGGCTCCCAATAAGCTGGTAGCGAAAGTGGCCTCACGTCTGGTGAAACCGGACGGGGAATATTTCGTCCCGCCCGGTGAGGAAGAATCACTTCTGGCCCCCCTGCCGATCAGCTTGGTTCCGGGCATCGAACGCGACGATCTGTTGCGACTGCGAGAATTCAATCTCACACAGGTGTCTCATGTCACGCAGTTAAGCCTGTCGCAATTGGAAGTGCCCTTTGGCACCCAGGCCCATTTTCTCTATGAGGCCGTGCGCGGCATCGACCGCACCCCGGTTTTGCCGATAGGACAAAAGCCGCCACGGGTAATCGTCGATCACGAATTCGGCAACGACACCAACAATGCCTCCACTCTGGATAGTGTACTGTACACCCTGGTCGAACAGGCCGGCAACAAACTGCGTGAAAGCCGACAAGCCGCACGGCACATCGCGATTGTCCT
>JASFPE010000180.1:0-9641 GCA_050116155.1 Desulfobacterales bacterium | reverse complement strand
ACGCTGTGTTCAGCCAACCTATTGGCTGTCTACAATATCGGCAGGTTTTCAAAAAACTTTAGCAAAAAATGCTCATTTCATGAATTTAGGCTTCGCCTAAATTGGAATACTGGAATACTGGAATACTGGAATAATGGGTCTAAATCAATCGTATCTGTTTCAGATGTCGGGGAGCATTCTCATTCAAAGCCTGTCATTCCCGCGCAGGCGGGCATGACAGAAATACACCCCGACCCCTCATCTGTTTATTCCGCATTTAATACCCACTATTCCACTATTCCAACATTCCATTATTCCAACTGCTGCGTACTAATCACGCATTAAAGAAGATTAATAAATACAAAATCTCGCAAAATCTGTAGCTGGTGAAATATGGCAACCTGTCAAATATGCAATCAAGCCGCTAATACCATATCCCGGACCCTTGGCGTATGTTTGACCTGCATACGGGAAAAGCCGGCAGAGTCTTTAGACATTACTGAAAAAGCGCATATGCAGAGTCGTGCTGCTTTCGGGCTTCCGCCAAAGCCGCCGGATGATCCTGATGGGGTTTCCTGCACGATTTGTGTGAATCAATGCAAAATCCCTGAAAATGGAACCGGATACTGCGGGCTGCGCATCAATCAGGGGGGACGGCTCAGGGGGGTATCGTCCACCGCGGGCAGGCTCTCGTGGTATCATGATCCTTTGCCCACCAACTGCGTCGGAGATTGGGTTTGTGCCGGCGGAACCGGCGCGGGCTACCCCACTTATGCGTATTGTCCCGAAGCCGAAAGCGGATATAAAAATCTGGCCGTGTTTTTTCAGGCGTGTTCGTTTAACTGTCTGTTTTGTCAAAATTGGCATTTCAGAGAGGAAGCTAAACGATCGGCCATGCGCTCCCATGAAGAAATTGTTGCCGATGTTGACAGGCGAACCTCCTGCATCTGCTATTTCGGCGGGGATCCCTCACCCCAGTTGCCCTATTCACTAAAGGTTTCACGGGAGGCGCTTGATCAAAATGAGGATAGAATCCTGCGGATATGCTGGGAGACCAACGGATCCATGCGACCGGATCTGCTGGATGAGATCATGGAGCTGGCCATTGATTCCGGCGGCTGTGTCAAATTCGATCTCAAGGCCTGGGATTCGAATCTGCATATGGCCTTAACCGGGATTACCAATAAACGCACCCTGGATAATTTTGCCCGTGCGGCGGAATGGGCTGATCGTCGTCTGACACCCCCTCCCTTGATTGCCAGTTCGCTTCTGGTTCCCGGTTATATCGATGAACAGGAAATCAATGTCATAGCAAAATTTGTTGCGGATATAAATCCGAATATTCCATACAGCCTGCTTGCGTTCCATCCCCAGTTTTACATGTCTGACCTACCGGTGACATCCAAGAATCTGGCCGTTCGATGCTATCAAGCGGCCAAAGCTTCAGGTTTAAGCAAGGTTCGTATCGGCAATATTCATCTGTTGGCGTAATGAAGAAAGGTTTCAGGTGTCAGAAGACAGAATGCAGAAGTCAGATGAGAGAGGATTTAGGGATTCAGGGATATCATACGAATGCGTTAGGTCTGAGGTTGGAGGTTTGAGGCAGAAAATTAAAGGATAAGGATAGAAGGATTTGGGGATTGAAAGACTCCAATTCGGAATTTTTTTGCCTCCAACCTTCAACCTCAAGCCTACGACATAATTTACTTTGAACCCGGATATTTTAAAGCTAATGGATTTGAATGAGTAAAAACATTTTGATAACAGGTGTTCCGGGATGCGGTAAAACCACTTTGTTTAAAAGGCTTGCAAAGGAGCTGGAGCACCTTCAGCCGGTGGGTTTTTATACGCAGGAAATCAGAGAACAAGGTGTGCGCAAAGGCTTCGGCCTGACGAGCCTCGGCGGGCAAAAAGGCCTTTTGGCCCATGTTGATTTGTCCAGTGATTTCAGGGTTGGACGATACGGGGTGGACGTGGCCGGATTTGAAGCGTTTGTCAGCCGTATTGCATTTTTTGACAAAGCCAGCAAATTGGTGATGATCGATGAAATCGGCAAGATGGAATGTTTTTCGGAAGTATTTCAAAGGCTAATTTTGGACGCCCTGGACTCCGAGAAAACCTTTATCGCCACGATTGCTTTAAGAGGCACTGGCCCCATAGCGAAGATAAAAAAACGATCTGATATTCGACTCCTTGAGATCTCCCGACAAAATCAAGACACCATCTTTTCCCAGATTTTAAGACTGGTAAATTCTTCTTTGATTAAGGGTTAATATTAAATCTGCAGTATCCCCTTTACCCTTGATGCTACGTCTCGGAGATCTTCTTCGTTAGGCCTACCCCTTATATCTCCTAAGCGTCCGCCAACTGAATGCCCTCGGAGTCTTTCTGTCTTATACTCGCCCACGATATACCACTCCGCCATTATGGTATAACCCAAATGATCAAACAATTGTCCCATGTACTTAACCGCCGGAATGGCTTCATTAATGCCAGTATGAACTCCTCCATAAGTACAATAAACTACGGCATAGGCGGAAGGCCTTCTGGGTGATGTAGGTTTTACTTCACCGGCCTTTCTATATTGTTGCATGAGTTCTTTGAAAAGTTCAATTAATGGAGTCCCTGGCAGTTGCGCATACACCCCAGAACCAGCAAACACGAAATTATAATCGAGAATATCTAGTTCGATGTCCTTGCTAGTTACCTTCAAAGTATCTACCTCGTGTCCTAATTCCTGGACAGTCTCACTTATCCTCATTGCCACCTTTTCAGTATTGCCAGTTGCCGAAAAATAGAGATTGAGCACTTTCATTTCATACTCCTTTTAATGAAAATATCTTTTTTCTTTAAAGATGATCAAAAGTAATCGTGACAGTAGCAGATTTTGGAATCTATTATCAAATGGAATCTTGGGGGCATCAATATTTAAACAAATCCGGGTTCCAAGGTGCGAGCCTAAGTTGATGCATTATGGATTCAGGCTCCTCGAACACTTATGGCGCACCGATGATGCCTGAGTTAACCAATATTCGAAATACCGGTTGATTCCCTAATGTGTTTCATGTAACCAAAAACTATCTGGAATAATTTCAGCTAAATTGATAGTTGGCAGTTTTTCAATTGTATCGCATTTCCGCTGAATATTTATTGTTAGGCAAGGGGAAGTAGCTTTTTCATAAAGTCAGCTTCTAACAAGGCTTCTGCTGAAGATGATGATTTAAAGCATTAAAAAAGAGGATATTATCGTGAGTGACGAGGCCAAAACCAAACTGACTATACTACAGGAATTATTATCACGCACGCTGGATACGGAACGCACGAAATCTGCCGAAAAACGACATAAAGCCGGTTACCGGACTGCTCGTGAGAATCTTACTGATCTTGTCGATGCCGATTCATTGATTGAATATGGCCAACTGGCAGTAGCAGCCCAGCGCAGCCGCAAAACCTATGAGGACCTGCAGATCAATACAGCCGCCGATGGTGTGATCACGGGTATCGCTACGATTAACGGGGACTATTTTGGTCAGGATCTGAGCCGGGTTGCGGTTGTGATATACGATTACAGCGTTTTGGCAGGTACCCAGGGGTTTTTCCACCACCAAAAACTGGATCGTATCTTTCTCATGGCGGAAGAACTAAAGCTGCCCGTAGTCATATATACCGAAGGCGGGGGCGGGCGGCCGGGGGATACCGATGTCACCACCATGATTGCCGGGCTTCATCTCGATAGTTTTTATACCTGGGCCAAACTCAGCGGGCAGGTGCCGCGTATTGCAATCAATAATGGGTTTTGTTTTGCGGGAAATGCAGTCCTTTTTGGATGTGCCGATATCACTATAGCCACGCGAGCATCCTGGATCGGGATGGCAGGACCGGCCATGATTGAAGGCGGTGGATTGGGGAAATTCAAAGCGACTGAGATCGGCCCTATCGAAGTGCAGGAAAAAAACGGTGTCGTGGATATCGTAGCTGAAGATGAAGGCGACGCGACAGCGATTGCCAAAAAACTGCTGGGTTATTTTCAAGGACCTCTCGAGAATTGGTCCTGTGGTGACCAGACAAAGCTGCGTGATATCGTACCGGAGAACCGGCGCAGAACATATCAGATACATCGAGTGATTGAAGTGCTGGCGGACGAAGATTCGTTTATTGAGCTGCGGCCCAGTTACGGGGTGGGTATAATAACAGGATTCCTACGGCTGGAAGGGAAGCCGATAGGATTGATTGCCAATAATTGCATGCACCTGGCCGGCGCTGTCGATGCAGAAGCTGCCGAAAAAGCCTCGCGTTTTCTGCAGCTTTGTGATGCTTACGAACTGCCAATTCTCTCCCTTACCGATACCCCGGGGTTTATGGTAGGGCCCGAGAGTGATGCCCAGGCTGCGGTTCGAAGGATGTCCAGCTTTTTTGTTTCATTTGCCAGTGTGACCGTTCCCATTGTCGCCATCGTTCTTCGAAAAGGGTATGGCCTGGGTGCCATGGCAATGGCGGGGGGCAGTTTTCACTCCCCGGTCTATATTGCCGCCTGGCCTACCGGTGAATTCGGCGGCATGGGTCTGGAAGGTGCGGTTAAGCTGGGCTTTAAAAAAGAGCTGGAAGCAGTGGAAGATGAAGTTGAACGCCAGGCTTTGTTCGATAAACTCGTAGCGAAAATGTATGAGATAGGCAAAGCGACCGAGGCAGCGGCTCATTTGGAGATTGATGCGGTCATCGATCCGGCAGATACCCGCGAAGTTATTCTGAAAGCAATTAACTCCGCCTCCGAAGCGAAGCAGTCACGTCATCAGCGCCGCAATTTTGTCGACACCTGGTAAACAAAGAAATCAGCCAATGGGTAGTGACAAGAAGGAGGAAAGATGCACAGGCAAGTGGTTCAGTGGTTTATCTTTTTTCTGGTATTGATTTGCTGTAATTTAGCTTACGGTCAGAGCATTATGCTCGGACCCGACAAGAAGTTTGAAAAAGAAGTCATCAGCGTGCCCTATGCGTTTTATAATGAGAGTTTTGGGGTTGCCGGCGCTTACGCTTACGCTGTTACCGGGTGGCCTCAGAAGCAATCGGCTCTGATTGCCACCGCGATGGCCGGCACCCAGGGATCGGCCATGGGATTTCTCATGGGACGAGATCTTTGAATTTGGGGTCGGGCCGCAGTAAGGGCTTAAGATTATAAGAAATACTTTCTAAAAAGGGCTCTATTTTGGGGCTATATTGATGTTTTTAGGGGCAAAAAGAGAGATATAGGATTTGCTGTAGCCGAAGAAGGTTTCATTACGAAAACTTTGGGAAGACGAATTCGTGGGATGCCTGGAGTTTAGGAATTAGGGAACGAGTGAATTCCTATATCGACGTTTTTGACCCCAAAATGGGCGATATAGACCATAATATCACTTATAACTGGGATCCTTTCCTATAAATTTCAACTATATAGTACGGCCCGACCATAACTGACAGGTCTCACCGATGACTAACGGAAACGGGAAAAATCCGGTTTTCGTTTTTCATTGAAAGCCGCCAGTCCTTCCTTGGCTTCTGGAGTTTCGACAAACAGGTTCAGACTGTCAAAGGCAATCGATCCGATTCCGGCAATCGAGTCGCTGTCCGCATTAAAAGAGTGTTTGAGTACCGCCAGCGCCGTCGGGCTCATGGATAGCATCTCATCGGCCCATTTCCGGACCTCGTTTTTAAGATCGGCAATTGGCACGACTTTGTTGACCAGTCCCCAGCGCTCCATGGTGGCGGCATCGTATTGCCGGCACAAAAACCAGACTTCACGCGCGCGTTTTTCACCGATAATGCGCGCGAGATAAGCACTTCCGAAACCGGCGTCAAACGAACCCACCCGCGGGCCGGCCTGCCCGAAGCGAGCATGATCCGCGGCAATGGTGATGTCGCACAGCACATGCAGCACATGACCTCCGCCGATGGCCACCCCGTTTACGGCCGCAATCACGGGCTTGGGCACTTCCCGAATCAAGCGGTGGAAAGCTTCGACTTCAAAAAGACCGGTCTCTGTGGGCCCGTAATCGCCGGTTTCCATGCGCTGTTTCTGATCGCCGCCGGCACAGAAGGCTTTTTCCCCGGCCCCGGTCAGGGCAATGACACCCACCGCACTATCGGCCCAGGCGGTCTTAAAGCACAAAATCAGTTCATCGATGGTCCTTCCGCGAAAAGAGTTAAAACGCTCGGGCCGGTTGATGGTTACCCATGCCAGAGCCTGATCAACCTCATATACAATATCCTGTAATTCATCCAGCTTCATAAATGGCCTCCTTTCAAAATCTCATGATTCAGCGTACTTTAACACGTGAAGAACCGGCTAACAAGTCGTTGCAGAAAAAGCCGTTCGATGGGACAACTTGACACAAGCAATTTTATAGTTAGAGTAACCATTACCATATTCTGATCTGAACGAATGAGGAACTTTAAAATATTATTGCTGAGGAGAATTAAGATGAATTTTATTCGCAGAACTACTTTAGTGGCAATCATTATAATCGCATTTTCGGTGAACGTTCTTGCGGCAGAAAAACACTTCCACCCCAAAGGCAAAATGCCTTCCAAGTTCACCATCGAGCTACAGAACGGGCAGCGCAAGAGCTTGCCTTTCGAAGACAAAAGGGATTTCGAGGAACAAAAAAAGGGGTTTATTGCAGCCCCCGATTATAAACATATCAAAGCCGAAGCGGGTCATGTGGCCTGGGACATGGGCAGTTACGAATGGTTGCTGCAGGGCAAGGATTTTGACAGTATCCATCCATCGCTGCAGCGGCAGGCCATTCTGAACATGAACTATGGACTGTATGAGGTGATACCCGGGATCTATCAGGTGCGTGGATTCGATCTGGCAAACATCAGCTTTATCAAAGGTAAGACAGGCTGGATCGTCTTCGATCCCCTGACCGCGAAGGAAACTGCTGCCGCAGCCCTCAAGTTCATCAACGAGCAGCTCGGCGAGCGCCCGGTGGTGGCGGTGGTCTACTCCCACTCCCATGCCGATCACTTCGGCGGTGTACGAGGGGTGGTGGACGAAGCAGACGTGCGTAGCGGAAAGGTCAAGATCATCGCCCCGGTCGGCTTCATGGACCATGCGGTATCGGAAAACGTTTATGCCGGCAATGCAATGAGCCGCCGATTGTTTTTCCAATACGGTGTATTGCTGCCGCGCAGTCCCTTTGGTCATGTCGACCAGTCGATCGGTAAAAACACGGCCGCCGGCAACCTGGGCCTCATCCCACCGAACGTCATCATCGAAAAGGATTTCGAGACACTGACTGTCGACGGCGTCCGCATGGAGTTTCAGAACACGCCAGGCACCGAGGCGCCGGCGGAGATGAACACCTGGTTTCCCGATTTCAAGGCCTTCTGGGCGGCCGAGAACATCGTGGCCACGATCCACAACATCTACACCCTTCGGGGCGCACTGGTACGCGATGCCCTGGAATGGTCCAAGCAGATCAACGTGGCACTTTATAAATACGGTCAGCAGGCCGAAGTCATGTTTGCCTCTCACAGCTGGCCGCGCTGGGGAAACGACCGCATCCAGGAGGTGATGCGAGCACAGCGGGACACCTATGCACACCTCAACAACGGCGTGCTGCACCTGGCGAACCAGGGTGTGACGATTAACCAGGTACATAATGTGTATGAGGTGCCAAAGAGCCTTCAGCAGCAGTGGGCAGCGCGCAGCTACCACGGCTCGGTAGAACATAACAGTCGCGCCGTGATCAACCGTTATCTGGGTTACTGGGACGGCAACCCCACCACTCTGATCCCGCTGTCGCCGGAAGACTCGGCCCCGCTTTACGTGGAAATGATGGGGGGCGCGAGCAAGATCATCGCCAGGGGCCGGGAACTCTACAATCAGGGAAAATACCGCCACGCCCAGGAAATATTAAACAAATTAGTATATGCGGAGCCACAAAATCAGGAGGCCAAAGACCTTTTGGCCGACGTATTCGAGCAGATCGGTTACCAGCAGGAAAGCCCCAGCGTAAGGAATAGTTTTCTTGCAGCCGCTTTAGAACTCAGGT
Source organism: Desulfobacterales bacterium (assembly GCA_050116155.1). Taxonomy (GTDB): domain Bacteria; phylum Desulfobacterota; class Desulfobacteria; order Desulfobacterales; family JAHEIW01. Next base: position 1,626 of record JASFPE010000180.1, on the reverse strand, counting down.
CCGGAATTCCTGAAGGTGCTTCTCCCAAGACCGGCGGTCCGGATATGATCCGGGCGATGACCACCGAGCTCTGGCTAGACTTTTTGGGCATCCGCCTGGACAGCAAAAAGACCGAAGGCAAGCAGTTTAAGATCAACCTGGTTACGCCGGACAACAAAGAAAAGTTCGTGGTGGAGCTGAGCAACGGAACTCTCACCAATATCGAGGGCTTTCAGGCGGACGATGCCGATTTGACCATCACCATCGACCGAGAAGATCTGGAAAAGACGATGATGGGTGGGGTCAGCTTCGATGAGCAGATCTCCGCCGGCAAGGCCAAGCTCGAGGGCAACCGACAAGTCTACGAGGACCTCAAGACCCTGCTGGTCCACTTTGATCTGGGCTTTGAGATCATGCCCGGAACAGGTGTCAAGGATCTTACACCGGAGCAGAAGCCGTTCGAACAGGAGGAGCCGGCAGACACTTCCGGGGGCTGATATTGTAGCGCATAGATTGACTACCAAGGGGGGCCCTTTAGCGGGCCCCTCCATCCTAATCCTTTCCTTTTTTTCTCATCACCATTCACCATGATGCGATCTCAATGCTTTTGTTCAAGGCTTGACGGCTGGATGCCATCATACTGCAGCTGTCGAGCAAACTTGAAAAAGTAATGACAGCCGTGTTTTCAGTAACTCCCTTAAGCCACTTTCAATAATCGTTATGGCACCTCAAGAATGCAAACGGCTTGAGCACGACGCATAGGGCTTTATGCGAAATTTAGTGTTGTCCATTATTTAAAGCCGTGTCATAAAGCATCCATATCGGCCATTCATTTTTTGCAGCAAGGATCAGCAGAAACTAAAATGGGATTTAAATAAAATGACAACGATTATGAAAAGTGTTTATTTTACCCTATTTTGCGCATTAGGTGTTTTCGCTATGTTAACCGCATCGGTTCAGGCCGGCGGACTCTGGCTTTACGAGGGCGGCACACCGGATCTGGGCACAGCCGCGGCCGGCCGGGTAGCTCTGGCCGCAGACGCCTCAACCGCCGGCACCAATCCGGCGGGCATGACCCGATTAGAACGTTCCCAGATGCTGGCGGCTTTTCAAGGCATCTACATCGACTCGCGGTTCGACACCGATGTATCCGGGTTCGGCGGTGGTGACGGCGGAAATGCCGGAGGATTCGTACCATCTGGCAGCCTGCACTACGTGCAGCGCGTCACAGACGATTTCAGGCTGGGGATCAGCACAGGCTCCTATTTTGGTCTGGGTGTCGACTATGGCGATGACTGGGCCGGGCGCTATTACGCCACTGAAGCCGAGTTGTTGACCTTCGGTGTCAACCCGGGTGCGGGTTATCGGGTCAACAACTGGTTGTCGGTAGGAGCGGGCTTCAGCGTGCTGTGGGCTGAGCTCGAACAAAAGGCAGCGGTTAACAACAGCGCCGTTCCGGGGCAAGCCGGGTTGTCTGACGGCAAGCTCAAGATGGAAGACGACGATACGGCATTCGGATTAAACCTGGGCATCCTGCTGACGCCCCTGAGCAGCACCCGCTTCGGCCTCACCTATCGGTCCGAAGTAGATCTGGAATTCACGGATGTGGCCTCTTTAAGCAACATCGGTCCAGTGCTGCAGGGCCTG
>JASFPE010000179.1:0-9664 GCA_050116155.1 Desulfobacterales bacterium | reverse complement strand
TGGCGGGGGCGGAGCTTCGCTAACCGCATTTGATGCAATTCAGTCCCACGGTGGCAAACCGGCCAATTATTGCGAAATCGGAGGAAATCCATCTGTCTTGAAAGTCAAGGAATTAACCCGTTTGCTCCTGTCGAAACCCAATGTTAAAAAAATTGCCGTCATCATGAATGTCGTCAGCAACACCCGGGTAGATCTTGTCGCCCGCGGGATTGTGAAAGGCATCCTGGAAGCTGGAAAAAATCCTGCCGAAATCGTGGCAGCCTTTCGAGTTCCCGGTGCCTGGGAAGAAGAGGGCTTTAAAATACTATCCAAGTACGGAGTGGAATTTCTGGATCGTACGGTATCTATCGATGATACGGCCCGGATCGCGGTGGAAAAAGCGAAATAATAATTTTCTCACACCCGCTCCCTGTGGTCGTTCGAAGCGCAGAGAGCACAGAGCGTATGAAATTGATAAATTTTTTACCGATAGGTATTTTTAAATCGGTGTTAAAATTTTCAGAGTCACTTTAAATGTAGTTTAAAAATTTTAATCCTGCCGCGCAGCGGCTGAGGGTTTTCGATTGCCGTCCTCTCAGCGGCAATTGAAAAAAAGTACTCTCTGCGATCTCCGCGCCTCTGCGGTGAACAAAAAAAACAATAAAACGCTATAAAAAAGGAAAACAAATTGGCAATTTTAGCTGATGAAAATACCCGGGTCATTGTCCAGGGTATTACGGGACGGGAGGCTGCCACCTTTACCAAAGACATGCAGGACTATGGAACCAACGTGTTAGCCGGGGTCACACCAGGCAAAGGCGGTCAACGGGTTCATGGAATCCCCGTTTTCGATACGGTTCGACAGGCACTCAAAGAAAGTCCGGTAGAAGCAACGGTTATTTCGGTCCCACCAGCCCTGGTCAAAGGGGCTGTACTGGAAGCACTGGACAATGGTATCAAACTGTTGGTGGTGGTTTCCGAGCGTGTTCCGCGAAAGGACACGATCGAATTTCTTGAGGTGGCCCGTGAAAAAAACGCACGCATCATCGGACCCAATACCCTCGGGCTTATTTCCCCGCATCACATAAAATTAGGCATGGCCGGTGGCCCGGTCGATGATGTTAAAAAAGCTTATATGCCCGGGCCGGTGGGAATTGCCTCTCGAAGTGGAGGGATGACTACCGAGATTGCCAATCTGCTGACCACCAACGGTATTGGCCAGAGTACCTGTATCGGCATTGGGGGGGATCCTGTCGTGGGATCGAATTTCTTGGACTTAATTCCGTTATACGATAAAGATCCAGAGACCAAAGCCGTTGTAATTTTTTGCGAACCCGGGGGCGTCATCGAGGAAAAGCTTGCCGGGTTGGTTCTCGATGAACATATTTCGCTGCCCATCATCGCCTTTATCGCCGGGCGGTTTGTGGATGACATGCCGGGCGTGCGCTTCGGTCATGCCGCAACCATCGTCGAAGGCAAAAAAGGCACCACAAAAGGCAAAATAGCCATGTTCAAAAAAGCCGGTATTCGGGTGGCAGAAAATTTTTCGGATATAGTGGGAATTGCCAAGGAATATCTTTAGGGGTGATTTCAAAATACTAAACACCAAAAACCAAACACTACAGTTTAAAATGAAAGAAATTGGATTTATACGAACCGCACTTTTTGTACCCGGAAATCGGCCGGAGCGGGTGGACAAGGCTGTCACTACCGCCGCAGATGTTGTTATTATCGATCTTGAGGATGCCGTACCGCATGCACTGAAAGCAGAGACCCGACCGCTGGTACGCGAGAAAATAATACAACATAACAAGCATTCCATCTTCGTGCGCGTAAATGGACTAGAGACTGAATTTATCAATGCGGATTTGGATGAACTGGCACTAAAAGGCCTTTCTCATATCATCATCCCAAAAATAGAGCGACCCGCGCACATCCGTGAAGCAAATCGACGGCTGTCAGAAATTGAGGAGAAAAAGGGAATACCCTTAGGCAGTATTTCCATCATTGCGTTAATTGAATCTGCGTTGGGAGTAGAAAATGCCTTCCGGATCGTCTCCGAAAAAACCGAGCCGAATCGGCTTTTTACGGTCGCCTTTGGCTCGGCCGATTTCGCCCTGGATATGGGCATAGAAATTACCAAAACCGGAGAAGAAATCGCTTATCCCCGCGCCAGATTGGCTTTGGCCTGTCGCGCAGCTAAGATAAAACCGCCGTTGGACACACCGTTCATGATAGACCTTAACGACCTTGAAGCCCTTGAAGCCGATGCGAATCGCGCCAAACAATTCGGCTTCCAAGGAAAACTGTGTATTCATCCCAGACAAATTGAAGTCTGTAACCGAATTTTTTCTCCGACAAAAGAGGAAATTGAATATTCCGCAAAAGTCGTTCGGGCATTTCATGAAGCCGAATCAAGCGGTGCGGCAGCCATCCAGGTGGATGGAAAATTTGTAGACTATCCGGTCGTGGAGAGATCGAAGCGCATATTGAAAATAGCAGATAAGATAAGCGGCTCTGGTTAGGCCGAAAATCCAAAGCACAAAGTCGGATTTCGAATTTTGTTAGCACATATAGTAGGGTTGCCCTCCGCGGCTGCCTCCCGATGGTCGACGCGGAGGCCGACCCTACTGTTTAGAATTAAGGAAATTCATTATGGGAGAGTTCATCAGAGTAGAAATCGATCTATCCAAATGTAAGGACATGTCGGATGTGGATAATTGGGTCCAGGTTTGTCCGGTGAATATTTTTAAAACTGAAGGTCATCAACCAGCGGTAGTCGAAGAAAATGAAGATGAATGCACCTTGTGTATGCTTTGTATGGAAGCATTTCCCCAAGGCGCTATCACGATCCACAAGCTCTATGAGATTTAACCTCTAACCGTTCAGGATTCTGGGTTCAGAGACTCCAATTTGGAATGCGGAATGCGGAATGCGGAAAAAAATTAAAGTAATTGAAAAATTTAGGAGTTCGGTTATTCGATTGCGGATTGCAGATTTTAGATTTCGGATTCTACAAAATAGAAACGAAAAAGGAAAATGGAAACCGAAAAGCTAACCGGCAAAATCAAAGACTTGCGTTTCAGGCCACATGTTTTAGGCCAACAGGTCTCGCATATTCTCACCGAAGCGATTTTGGAAGGCGTCTTAAGGGGGGGGGATCAGCTTATCGAGGCGGAGTTGCAAAAACAGTTCGGCATCAGTCGCTCTCCGCTGCGAGAGGCATTTCGAGATTTAGAGAAAAAAGGCCTTGTTTTTATCATCCCTCGTAAAGGCACTTATGTTAAACAGCTGAGCCGCAAGGATATTGAAGATAATTTTCCGGTGCGCGCACTGCTGGAAGGACTGGCTGCCCAAGAAGCCCATCCCCGCATGACCCGTCAGATTCTGGAAGCACTATCGCGAACGCTGGATAAAATGGAAACGGCTGTTGAAAACAATGACACCAAGACGTATTGGAAACACCATCTTGAATTTCACGATATTTTTATTGAGGCCTCCGGTAATGATGTGCTCATCAATATACTAAAAACGTTACGCATGCACAGTTTATGGTACCGTTTCTCCTACCAGTATTATCAGGAGGATCTTAACCGATCGCTGGCTGTGCATCAGAAAATATTCGGTCTCTTTCGAAATAAAGATATAGACAAACAAGAGATTGGAAAACTGGTTCAAGAGCATATCCAAAAGGCCTCCCAAAGCTTTCTGGCGTATTTGGATGAACAGGTCTCTTGAACAAGGCAGGCGGAAAAGTCGAGTAGCACATCACACGATACGCACTGCGGCTCAAGTATTCGATGCTGGATACTCGATACTGGATTCTCGATATTTAAAAAACATGCATAGGCCGTTATCGAGAATCGAGCATCAAGCATCGAGAATCGTTTGACCAGAAACCAGGTGCCAGCAGCAAGTAACCAGGAACCAGCGGCCAGTTACCAGTAATGTGAGAAAAGCATGAATACTTCTTTTTTCAAAAAACCAATTGAACACTTGGTTCTGCCAGGAATAGAGAAGTTGCCTGGTATAGCATTCTATGGCAAAACTCGCGGTTGGCCATTTGTGATTGCCTGGATCCACCGGATTGCAGGCATCAGTCTCGTTATCTATGTCTTAATTCACATCTATACACTCTCTTTCTTATCAACACCGCTTATCTTTGATGCCAAGATGCGTCTTTTCGGATCTTTCCTTTTCTACCTCATGGAATGGTTGCTGGCCGTACCCGTTATCATCCATGCGCTAAACGGAGGGCGGTTGATTCTCTATGAGATCTTTGGAGCCAGGAATGAAGCGGTTTTACTTCAATGGATGTTTGGTCTTTGCCTAATTTATGTCATGCTTCATGCCGTGTTAATGATCATGGGAAACCAGGCCGTCTCACCGATATTTTTCTGGTTGGTTGTTCTCATACTCAGTGCTTGCTTGGCCACCGTTGTGATCTCACGAATCTGGAGCCTGGAAGGTGCCATTGGCTGGAAGCTACAACGCATTACAGGGGCATTTTTATTGATGATGATTCCGGCCCATTTACTGTTTATGCATCTTCAACCCTCAATCGGTCACGAGGCAAATATCGTCATTGCCAGAATGCAGATAGCCTTTATCAAGGTTGTAGATCTCATCCTTGTCGTCGCCGCGCTGTTTCACGCTGGCTACGGCCTTATCTCCATAGCCAGGGACTATATTAACTCCAAATTCGTCCAAAATGCTTTATCTCTTCTGATCATTTTCATATTCGTGGTGTTTGGGTGGATCGGGGTTAGATTGATCTTAAAAATTTAATTAGTTGAATGTTATTTACAGTTATAAATGTGCAGGCATTAGCGGAATATGAAATCCCAAATTCCAAGCACCCCGCCAGAAAGACGGCGGGCAGGCAAATTGCAAATAAATCACAAATTCCAATACTCAATATCCAAACGTTTGGAATTTTGAATTTTGGTCATTGGGATTTGTTTGAAATTTGTGATTTGGGATCTGTTATTTAAAATTTTCCAATATTAAGATGAAAAAATCATTACATATAGAATCGACCATCAAATGTGATCTTCTGATAATTGGTGCCGGTGGCGCGGGATTTCGGTGCGCTGCAGAGGTTCTTGAAAAAAAGCCGGATACGCATGTAATTGCCCTGACCAAAGGCGCCCACCCCCAGAAATCTCATACATCCACCGCCCAGGGCGGGCTGGCAGCGGTGGATCCAAAGGATCCGGCGGATAAAATCATCTTTCATATGTTTGATACATGGAAGGGCTCTGATTGCACCGCTGATCAAAACGTCGTTAAGAAAATCTGCGAAGCAGCCTGGGAACAGATCTTGTGGCTGGAAAACAGAGGGATGCATTTTAGTCGTGACCAAGATGGGAGGTTAAGTAAAAGAACTTTTGGCGGACACACGATCAACTTTGGCGATTCCTCGGCGTATCGCGCCGTGTTTGAAGCAGACCGAACCGGAAAAGGAATCATGGATACCTGCTGGGGGGAATCCTTAAAACGCGGGATCACGTTTATCAATCAATGCCTCGCCACTGAACTGCTTTTCACTGAAAATCAGTGTGTCGGCTGCATCGTTTTCAAGCAATACGAAGGTGAATTCATACGGATTTTATCAAAAGCCACGGTTCTGGCTACCGGTGGAAGCGGCCAGGTATTCAAGGTCACCACCAATTGCCGCCAAAACACAGGAGACGGTCTGGCCCTCATTCTTCAGGCAGGACTGCCGATAATGGATCCTGAGGCGGTCCAGTTCCACCCAACCGGAATTGTTGGCCCCGGCATTTTAGCCAGCGAAACACTACGCTCGGTGGGAGGGATATTACGAAACAACGATTTGGAACCGTTTATGGAGCGCTATGCCCCTAAAATGAAAGAATTGGCACCACGCGATCTGGTGGCACGGGCAATGGCGTCTGAAATTCGAGCAGGAAGGGGGACCTTGAACCCGGATCACAATGTCGCACATGTGTGGATCGATCTGCGGCATCTGCCGGATGCGGTGCATGAGAAACAGATTCCGGAGGTCACGGGTTTCTTTAAAAAATACCTTAACCTTGATCCCAAAAAAGAACTATGCCCGGTTCATCCCAGCAACCATTATCACATGGGAGGAATCCCCACCAATGAATTTGGAGAAGTGCAAAATGGATCCCAGGAAGCCATTCGGGGTCTCTTCGCAGTCGGAGAGTGTGCCGCAGCAAGTTTTCACGGCTTTAATCGATTGGGAACAAACTCTATTTTGGAATTGATTACCATGGGCAAATTCGCCGGTGAAAGGATCCTGGGGTATTTAGATAATCCGCCGGCTCAGTTACCCGATACCAATACTGCTCTGTGTTTCCGTCGTTTTTCGGATTATCTGGAAGCAAGCAATCAGGACAATATCGGACAGATTCGTGATGCCCTGAGAAATTTGATGACGGAACAGATGAGTATCTTCCGAAATGAAGATGGCATGCGCAAAACAATTGAGACCTTAACCGAGCTAAAAACCCGCGCCGATAAAACCGCTTTGTCCAGTCAAAGTCTGCGCATGAATCAGGAGTTGGTTCAACACTGGGAAGTGGATAATCTCTTGTCCCTAGCGATGGCCATCACACATGCAGCCATCCATCGAAAAGAATCCAGGGGCGCGCACTTTCGAGAAGATTTCCCGGAACGAAGTGATGCGTTTAATTATCACTCCTTAATTACCATGACACAATTTGGTGAGGTGGCACTGGGAAAACGGGAAGTCGATATGAGTCTTTTTGAAGAAGGCGGCCAGCACGTAGATAAGTTTGGGTTAATTGAAAGAAAATACTAGGTTCACTTCTGGAATATTGGAATGATGGAATGATGGAATATTGGGTTTTCTGGCCAAATATCTATTTTGCTCATATTCATTCCTAATTTTAACCCATCATTCCACTATTCCATTATTCCAACATTCCAATAGATACCTATTACATAGGAATTTCTATGAAAAGTGAGAACTCTGAAAAGCAACAATATGCGTTAACGCTAAAGGTGCATCGCTTCGATCCGGATACCGGACGCAAATGGGTTCAGGATTACCAGGTGGAAGCCGGTCGAATTCTTCGATTCGTCGATCTCTTCCGCAAAATAAACGACGAACAAGACCCCACATTGGCCTGGAGCTCCTCATGCGAACACGGTCAGTGTGGGAGTTGCTCGGTTAAAGTCAACGGCAAACCCCTACTGGCCTGTGAGCTTCTGGTAGAAAACGCTGTGGAATACTTCAACACGACCACCTTTCAAATAGAACCTCTGAACGTGGCTCCGGTAGTGCGTGATTTGGTTGTCGATATAACGACGGCTTATGAACGTGTTGATCATGTTAAACCATACATCATCCAGCCTGCGCCTCCGCCGACAGCAAACGATGAGTATCCGATTGCTCCCCAGGAGCTGGAACGCTATGTCAATGCCACCCGATGCATCAATTGCTTTTGCTGCTCTTCGGCGTGCATCAGCAGCCATAGAACCTTTCTGGGACCCAATGCCATGCTTGCCACAATTATTCGAGTGATGGATCCCCGTGAACAAATGAAAGATGAACGACTAGAAATTATATATAGCGAGCATGGCGTTAATCGCTGCCATTCTTCACGGGCATGCTCATTTGTGTGTCCTAAAGAAATCGATGTCGCTCATTTTATCGCCATGGCAAAGGAGGGGCAAATTAAAAAAGAAAGTTAATTGTTATCTGGTAATGGTTATTAGAAAAAAATGGAATATTGATTATGAAGATTAAGCATATCGATCACCTGGTGTTAACCGTAAAAGATATTCATGCAAGCTGCAGGTTTTATACAACAGTATTGGGTATGGAAGAAGTCAGCTTCGGGCAAGGGCGTAAAGCGGTTGTATTCGGTGATCAGAAAATTAATTTCCATCAATACGGCCAGGAATTGGAACCCAAGGCGTTGCACCCGACACGCGGTTCCGGTGACCTTTGTCTAATAACCGATGATTCGATATCGGACGCGATCGGACAGATTCAGTCTAGCGGGATAGAAATCATCGAAGGCCCTGTAGCAAGAACCGGGGCAAAAGGCCCCATGACGTCGATTTATATCAGGGACCCGGACGAGAATCTGATAGAGATCGCTACCTACCGAATGTAACCTCAAGTGCTAATAAAGATTAAAGCACCCAATCAAAAACTTTCGAATAAAAATGATAACCATGTTTTTGGGTGTCGGGTGTCAGGTGGCAGGAAACAAAAAGGCAAGAGCTGACACCTGACACCCGAAACCTGAAACCTGACAAAAACTGCCTGAAACCAAAAAATTGAAACCATACAGCAAAGATAGAGGTAAGCGATAACCGGTTACTCACCATCTACCGCAGGTGTCCATAAATAATAAAATCCAGTCTGCAGGCCGGATAAAGCGCCCGGCAGATCAATCGAAACCAAAGAAACGCCGCGCGCCCCTTCAAACCGCGTGGTGGAGGTATTGTAAAGATTGTCGTCCGGGTATTCGGTGCGACGATAAACCACAATTTTAGCGTCTTCTGGAAGATCTGCAAGCATTTTGGCTTCTTTGACGGCATCTTCCAGGTATCCAAGCTTATCCACCAATCCCAGCTTCAGAGCTTCATCTGCCAAAAAAACACGCGCCGTTGAAATCTCGATCAAATTGTGCTGATTGATGCTGCGATGCTCGGCCAGCACATCGAGAAATCGTTGCCCAAGCTTATCGGTCAGCTCTTGAAGAATTATTTCCTCTTCCGCCGTGGTTTGACGGAAGGGAGAACCGATATCCTTGTTTTTCCCCGATTTGTTCACTTCGACACCCACTCCGATTTTACCCATCAGGCCGGTGACTTTTGGTCGGAAAAAAATGACTCCAACGGATCCGGTAATGGTTGCCGGATGGGCAATAATAGTGTCCGCCGGCAGTGATATGTAGTAGCCTCCGGAGGCGGCTACTCCCATCATCGCAGCAACCACCTTGACGCCGGTGCGCTTCTTGAATGCCAAAATTTCATTATAAACAATATCACTGGCAATAACCGATCCTCCGGGAGAGTCAATTTTCAAAAGAAGCGCTTTAATTTTCTTATCTTTCTCAGCAAGCCGGAGCTGACTGACAAATTCTTGGACCATACTCGGCATGGTTCGAAAAAACTGCTGTTTTGGAGCGTCAGAGATGATTCCCCTTATGGGGATGACCAGCAATTTGCCTTCGTCCTCACCCTGGAGAGTAAACTCCCTGAGTGGATCAGCTTGACTCGGATAAAGCTTAATTTTCGGTGATGTACACCCGCTTAACAGAACGATAACGATCAGCAGCAAAAGGATGTGTCGTGTATGCATCATGGTCTACCTTAAGTGTTCTTTAGAAGTGGTTTTAAAACCACTGCTAGTATCTTAGAAAAAATTATTGTGCATTTTGTGGTCAAAAAATTGTATCGGGCTGGTTTCACCATCCTCATATGATGGACCATTTTCAGTTGAATATAGGCGTGTAAGAGTTTGCTGTCAATAACCATTAACCAGTTAAAAATTCATTAAAGCCATAACAGGTAGATATCGTTTGATTTCCAAAAACGTTTTGAAAGGAAAACTTGAATAACATGAAAATTTAAGGTAGGGTATCCCACTTTTAAAAGAAATATTGGCCCTTCGGCCTCATGGGGAAAGGTATCATATTGCAATGGAAATCCTGAAAAA
>JASFPE010000178.1:0-9687 GCA_050116155.1 Desulfobacterales bacterium | reverse complement strand
CCGGGGCAATGTAACGGTATGCTGTCCTCCCCGGCTGGTTCTGACCGCCAGGTCAAGGCCGGCTTTATTTAACCGCCTTCCCGGCGTCCAATCCAGCTGGGCTTTGTCGATGGTTACCTGCTTACCGGGGATGGCCTGGGGCCGGGAAACGGCTATGACCACCTGTTCACCGGGCCAAGGCCGCCAGTTGGGACGCCAGTGTCCCTGCTGATCCTGGTGGTGAACGACCGGTATGCCGGATAGATCACAATGCCAGATGGGACTGGCATCCAGGATCCATGTTTCGGTCCAGGTTACAGATTGCGGAGCCCGCAACCTGATTTCCGGCGCCATTTCAAGAACGGATTTAATCCGTAATTGCAGGGCCTGAGCCTCCATGTTTACAATGGCCTTGCCATTTTCGACCTGGATCCCAGAAGCGGTTACAGATTCACCCTTTAGCAAGGGCAAGGAAATGACAATTGGTATTCCGGGAGGTGTCAGTCGTTTAATGGTTGTGGATATCTGCCAATTCAATCCCAGATGAAACACGCGCTCGATATTCAAGAAAGGTGGCAGGCTAACATCTCCCAAAGACGACTGTTTGGTTTTGTCTAGATGCCGACGAATCAATTGAATGCCTGCATCGACAGTGCCATTTGGGTGCACCCCCTGAACCTCCCAATCGGTGCTGTGCACGGTCACCCGATGCGGTGTCAGTGGAATTGGAATTTGAATGGTATTGCGCGCACCGGGCTTGCCGATAAGGGAGAGCCGATGAATGCCTTCCGGGATAAGCGCCCACAGGCCTCCGCCGGTATCCTTTGCAAGGCCTTTAATCGGCTTTTCATCCAGTAAGATTGCCTCCGGCAGCCAGGCCTCCAAATTCCCCGGCAAAGGAACCGCCGTTTTGGCAGCTGCATGAACTTCAAGTAGGAATTGCAAACTTTCGTCTGTGGCCGTTAGGTCCATGCGAACCATATTGGCGCATTGCGGGTAGCAATCCGCTTTTTCCAATAGCCTTTCTTGCAGCTGCTGCAAAATCTCGGGCGGCGGATATGCGAAATCCGCTTTTTCAGCATAAGTGATATGCTGCCAACCAACCAGCAAAACAAGTATTACCGCAGCCGCGGTCGGTTTGAGTGTCTGATTGACCTTTTGCCACCAATAACGCATATTGACCAGACCGAAAATCATGATCGCCAGCAGGATAACCCGCATAAACGCCAGAACCAAATTTGCCGAGGGTGTCAACAGCCACAGGCGTAACTGGTGATTTTTGGCTACCGGCCCGTTCCATTGCATCCGAATGGATCGCCATTGCCAGGTCGGCAGACCGGGACCGGTCTGAATCAACGCATTAGGGTCCTGAGCAAAAACCGCACGTTTGGGAGCAGATAAACGCATTTTTGATTTTTTTGCAGGAACTTCTCGCTCGACGGCTTCATCCATTGGTTCCTCTTGCAGCGGGGTTGTCGGTGCCGCAACTTGTACTTTATCAACCTGTACCGCCTGTTGAAAATACATCCTTTGCGCACGACTGTAGTCGCCGGGCTGTTCGATCTGCGGATAAAGACCCAGGCGAATTTGATTTACCATGAACGGAATCGATATGACCAGCAGTGCCACCACAGCACCTACACCCCAAAAAGAGACCAGCTTTCGTAGCCATCCTTCCGGCAACACACGCAATAGCGCCAGCATGGCGAGCAGGTGCAGCCAGACAGTCCGGGGCGCACCCGCCTCATGGTAGACGATAGCCAGGGTCACTGTGGCCAGAAATCCCCAGCGCCAGTTTTTCAGTTTAAAAAATGCCAGGGCAATGATCAGGACCAGAAAAAAATCCAACAGGGTCCAGCGTTGGAACCAGGTTCCGGGAATAACGTCTACGCCTTGTGCGGTCAGCAGCCGCCATCCGGGCGGCAGGTTCAATACGGCGGACACATTCTGAAAATTGTGGTCCCAGCCCACTGCGGGGAGGCTCTTGGCATCTGCTGAAAGTCGCGCATCGGCTTGCAAATTTAGATGGCCCCGGCGCAATTCCACGCCAGGTTTTTGTTGATCACCGTGCATCGTGATCAATTGGTCCCGGCCATCGACCGCTATACGGCCGAGCTCGATCGGTGGGTTCATCGTCAGGTACCATTGCTGGCTCATAATTCCGCTGATACTGTCCTGAATCGCAAATCCACGGCCGTCAAAATCCAGCCACCAGGTTCGTTGCAGATTCAACCGATCCGGGGCCGGATCTGGGTCTCCCCGGCGTAACTCCTTGAAAACAATGGTCGCTTCCGGCTTGACGACATAGGCCGGGTAACGCTTCCATGCCGACGGCACATCGGCTTGAGCCGGATCTATGGCATCGACCCCCGATATTTTAACCATGCGCAAATGGTTGCGAGATCTGAATGACCATACTTCAGTACCATAATGACCGCGGACTGGACCCAGTGTTTCAATGGATCCCTGTTGACGGGTGATCAGCTGAATGGTCCAACGACCAGGACGGGCCTGCAGCATTAATTGGCCCTGTGGCCCGATTCGGGCAGGCAGCGGGCTGTCCAGCTGCATTGGAATTGCGTCTTTTAAAAGAATCTCCGGCAGACTTTCTTCTCGGGCCTGGCCGGATATATCGATCTGAAGATGGTTGGTTACCTTCATGGGAATCTCGTCATCCAGCAGTCGAAAGATGCGCACATCCATGCGGTTTTCCTTGTTCTTTGTCTGACTCCGTTTTTGTAACCACAGACGACCCTTTTTATCCAAAACCGGAGATACCACCGGCTGATCGTTGATGGTCAATTTGATCAAACCACTGCTGACAGGGATCTGAAGCACCTCCGGCATTTCTCTCCACGAAAAATAGCCGCTGACCACGTGCTCGCCTACCGGGAGCTGAACGGCAGGGGTGCCGCTTCGATTCATGACAGGAATCTTTTTCTCTGCCAGCTTTACTACCGTCGGCCAGATTTCCGGACTGCCCGGCAGTGCTACCCAGCTTTCAGCATAAACCACCACATGTTGCACAAAACGTCCTCCGAAGGGCTCGACAAATAATTCCAGCCGGGAGGGCCAGACGCAACGATAGTTCTCTTCGTGGTTATAGTCCGTGGGACAGAGTTGCTCTTCCAGATTGTGAAGCACCCATTGTTTCCAGGGTTTTAATGCCGAGGGAATGTCGCTCGGTTTGGCGGCAAGTGACGGTAAAGGAAAGGAGAATGAAATAAACAGCACGAATAAAAACAGAAAAAAAGCTGCTATTAAATAGAATTTACCCCTGGTAACGGCCGTAATCTTTGCGATCAACGGTGTTGTTTTCATGAAATCAACTCCTTTTGAGGCAACGGTCCCCAGATAAAGACACAGCTTAGCATTGGTTTTCCTGTCTAGTTTTAACTTTAATAAACAATTTGACGCCGTATCCAATAGATTTACTATATCAAAATTCAGCTTCTTATCCTAATTAAAATGAAAAGCGCGTATGTGACAAAAGCGTTAAATATCCAGGGATAATGTAAATTAGGATACATCTAGATCAAGAAATCTATTTTTCAAGCTGTCGCAATTTGCTAATACAAAAAATGTATTATGTTTTAAAAGGAGTAAAACTAAGGTTTCACTAAAAGCCTAACATCGGAGGAATCGCTATGAAAGAAGAAATCGAAGCCCTAGCGAGATATTCATATGATGTCCGAGGCTGTGAGTTGACCCATGCTTCCAGAATGTGACGGAGCCATGAAGGGCCATCTGCAATTAATGCGTCAGACGTGGAAAGCCGACAATTCATCCAGCATCAATGCTTTTCGCGTTCATGACGTAATAACCACTCTTTACGCCACAAGCCACCACCATATCCGGTGAGCGAACCATCGGTTCCGATAATCCGATGACAGGGAACGATAATGGCTATCGGATTTCTACCATTGGCACGGCCCACCGCCCGGCTCGCTGAAGGTTTGCCGATTGCTGCGGCTATTTCACCATAGGAAGCCGTCTGGCCGTAGGCAACTTTAGTTAATTGTCGCCAAACGGTTTTTTGAAAATCGGTGCCTTGCATCTGTAATTCTAACGAGAATTTCTTGAGGTTGCCCTTGAAATATTCGTCAATTTGATTGACACATTCCTGGACACATGCCGGAAGATCGTCATCACCTGTTCGCGCCCGGTCGACAAAATTCACAGCCACAATTTGCTCTCGCGTTCCCACAATTTCAACGACGCCGATTGGTGATTGATAGTAGGTTAGGAATATTTTCATAGATCACCTATTGTTGTATCCAATAAACACATTAAAAAAGTCAGGCTAGATATCCAAATATAGCTTAGCCTCAGAATATAGAAAATTCCAAGCTCCAATAATCCAAACGGGTTTTGTAAATTACATATGAGCCACGACACTAACGAGATTGGATTTATCGGTCAAGGGATCTATTAATATGGAATAATGCTTGCTATCAATCTTTTAGATTTGTTAATGTTGCCATCAGCGAATTCAATATTAATGATAAAGTCCAAAAAGGAACTCGCCATGCAAGATCAGAAGGAAGAAACCATACAAATTTACCAGGGATGGGACGAATTTTCTGCCATTGAAGTCGGCGATAAGCTGGACTTCTTCTCAAGAAATGGAAGACTGTTTGATGTTGTATTTGCCCAGCAGTTTGATAGAACATTTCTGGACTTCATGTGCGGTTTAGCGAACCAGATCCGTAACCTGGCTCGCACAAAAATGGGAGCCCGAAAATTAAGCGGGCTCCTGTGCCACAAACGCGCCATGCTCTACTTTGTGCAACCCTCTACCCGCACGTTTATCTCGTTTCTGAATGCCTGCCATATTCTGGGGATGCGAGAATCGGAAATCCGTGGTACCAGCACAAGCTCTGAGGTCAAAGGGGAATCCCAGGAAGATACGATTCGAACCTTTGCCAGCTATGTGGATTTAATCATCATTCGACACCCGGAAGCGGGCTTTGCCGAAAAGGCCGCCTGGGTTTTGAACCAAACCGACAGGCCCGTTCCGGTAATCAATGGTGGTTCCGGACCCGACCAGCACCCCACGCAGGCACTTCTGGATATATACACACTCGAGAGATCCTTTGAAAACATCGGCGGCCTAGATGGGAAAAAAATAGCCATGGTGGGTGACTTAAAACGAGGAAGGACGGTTCGGTCGTTAAGCTATTTGATGAAAAACTATAAAGACGTTGCCCTGTATTTCGTGTCCCCGGATGTATTTAGAATGAAAGAAGACATCAAAACGTTTCTTAATAAACACGACATAGAATTTCACGAAACTGACGATTTTGCCAGTGTTATGCCGATGGTGGATGCCATTTACATGACCCGGATTCAAAAAGAATATTCTGAGGCGCCTTCAAAAGAAATCGATGTCTATCCTGAATTCCATTTTACCAAAAAACATCTCTCCACGATCCAGTCCCATTGCATCATCATGCACCCGTTACCACGCCGTTACGAAATAGAGGTCGATGTCGACAAAGATCCTCGTGCCGTTTACTGGCAACAGGAGCGGAACGGCATGTGGATTCGAGCAGCCTTGGTTGCAAATATTTTTGGAGTGGAGGAAAAAATCGCCGCCGAATTTCGTTAGATACTCAACGAATTAACCAATCTAAAAATGATTGTTTCTTTTAATCCAATTTATGAAGCCGACGAAAACATCATTTGCGCCGGCCGGGATCCCAATGCGTCAGATCTGGCTGCGATAAAGGCGGCAGAGGCTGTTATTCTTCCCCAGGGATGCCGGCAAATCCTGTATGAAATGGCGCAAGACAATTGTGAGCATATTTTCCCAAATTATGATGCTCGATTTCAGTATCCGGGCAAAATCGGTCAGATTCAGCTTTTTCGCGAAACCCACATACCTCACCCGCAAACCGAAGCATTCCAAACCATAGCACTCTTCCGCAGTAAATATGGTCAGAAATTACAGCGGCTTCCCTTTCAATTACCAATGGTCCTCAAGCTGGATTGGGGGGGTGAAGGCGATACTGTATATCTGATACCGTCTTTGGATGCGCTAAAAGAGAGATTGCAACAAATTGAAGCCTTTGAACAATCGGGCCAATTCGGATTTTTGCTCCAACAATACATTCCGAATCGAAACAGGACAATACGGGTGGTCATTATCGGTCAATACATTAAATCATACTGGCGCATCCAAGAATCTGCCGACAGTTTTCTGGCCAATCTTTCGAAAGGCGCTGTACTGGATTTCGAATCTGATCCGGATTTGCAGCTCAGAGCAATTGACAGTATAAATAGTTTCTCGAAACAAACAGGAATCAATTTGGCCGGTGTAGATGTCATTTTTTCTATAGAGAAAAAAAAGGAAACACCATATCTACTCGAAATTAACTATTTTTTTGGTCGCAATGGCCTGGGTGGATCAGAGGCGTATTACCGTATCCTGAACCACGAAATTTATTCCTGGCTTGAGCGTATCGGTCTGGCTTATGAAACGAAAAAAAACCGTCCATCCGTTCGCCTATGATCTGGAAGAAAACGATCTAAAACGAGAACGACACCGGGCAAGAGAACTTCGCGAGACCCAATGGTGGAAACGCCGGCTGGCAAAAGGCCGATGCCATTATTGCGGACGCCCGGCTTCTCCAAAAGAGCTCACCATGGATCATGTTGTGCCCATCTCCCGCGGTGGGAAAAGCTCGAAAGCAAATGTGGTGCCTTGCTGCAAAGAATGCAACAATGCCAAGAAACAACTCCTTCCCATCGAATGGGAAGCTTATTTAAAGAAATTCAACCCAGACGTTTGAACCTATCTCAATATATTCAACCTCCCCCCTCAAGTTTCCTCCCTGAAAGCCGATATATCAAACAAAGTGCCTAAAGGTCGAAATGCCTAAAATTTAACCTCAAAAATTATTTATTATAACAAGGCCTTATGACTATGCAAATCACATGTCCAAAATGTAAGAAGACCTATAGCATCGACCCAAACAAAATCCCGGCAAAGGTAACGACGGCAAAATGCAAAGGCTGCGGGCAACGTATGCCCCTGAGGCAGACAGTTGCGAAAAAACCGCCTGCCAAAGCAACTGTCCAAAAAGTCAAATGCCTTTATTGCAATAGAGCATATACGATTGACAAAAGTAAGATCCCTGAGAACGTATCAACCGTAAAATGCAAAGCATGCCAGCATACCATTTCACTGAAACAGACGCACTCAGAAACGACAGACTCGAAATCATGTGAAAGCAAAATCACCTGCCTGTATTGCAGCAAAACATACACCATTGATCGCAATAAAATTCCGAAAGGCCTCACCACAACCAAATGTAAATCCTGTGGACATGCTATATCACTGAACCCGAAAACATCGAATAACCCTTCCCAAAAATCTGAATTGAAAAGCACCGGGGCATATTTGAATCCGCCCAAAATCGCAGCGTTCACACAACCAGTTCCTTCTGCTGAAGAGTCTATTACGGCCCCGGTATGGAAAAAGCCGTGGTTGATCGCCGCCGTCTTTGCGCTAATCGTGGTCGGCGCCACTGTTTTGTACAAAGGCATGGATTTTTCAAACCTCTTTGGAAATCGCTTTGCGGAACAACGGACCACAAAACCGGCCATCCAATCGCAGTCCACAAACCTTCCCAGACCATTTCTGAACCTCACAATCAATGTTCCACTGGCCCTGGCGTCCATCGATCAACGCCTACCTGAAGACAAGAAAGATCTCCATTACACAAAAGCGATGTCCGTTATCAACGCCTTGAATTTAAACCGCATACAGCTATATCTCTTTCCGGATTCAAGCCACACCGTTTTACCCGTCATTGTGGCGTATCCTTCAAAGCCCAAAAGCCTTGAAACCAGATTAAAGAAAGAAGTGGCAATCCAAACGATGTTGCAAAAAATGCCAGATGGATCGTATCGGCTGAAAAAAGAGGTCATACCGGCGGATAAACAAAATATATTTCCCTATGATCTCTATCGTATTCATTTTGTCGCTGAAGGTGCGATTGCGGCACCGAAATCGCTACTGCCGGAATTAAAAAACACCGGGATCCTCCAGCACACCCAGGTTGCCCGGATGGCAGCTTCGGTTGAAAATCCTAAGGATTTGGCCGTATTGGCCATCCGAATTCCGGATAATTTCCAGCAGGGATGGGAGAAAAAAATCCAGGATGTTCCGTCCCTGAAAGAAAGTCCACAAATGGCGATGATGGCGGCCATGGGTGTCGGAATGTTGGCTCAAATGACCGAACCTTTTAAAGATATTGAAGCCCTGGCCTTGGGGTTTCGGTTCACGGGAGATACCGGAAGAACGTTAAGCTATGCGCAACTTTTCCGAAAAGGGGTTAACGGTGCCAAGGTGTATGAACAGCTCAGTTCCGGGAATGCCGATGATTTTAATGTTGATGGAATTGTTCTGAATTTAATCGCGTTAATTCAAAATCCACGCTATCGACCACAGATTCAGTTCGATAATAACCGCCTGGCGCTAAAACTCAGCTGGTCCGAAAAAGATGATGACGCCTTTTTCACGGCTATTTCCCAAGCCACCCTCGGTCAGCTCATGGCTCAGGGTATGCAACTGGAACCCTCCGCAGGTTTCATCAAAGCGAAATATACAGATGCACCGGAGCTGGTGACCTCTGTAAATGTAGAAGAACTTCAACAATCGATCCCGGAGGTAATCAGTCAAAACCTCTTTCCGGGCAATTATTTTGAGTCCGGTGATGCCCCCCATATGACGTTGAGTCTAGACCCTGTCAATTTTCAAAATGCTTCTCTGGCGGAACTCACCTATGATGTGGTGTCTGTTCAAACCAAAGAGGGCAATGACGTGATGCGTCTAACTGAGGAACAATTTAAAAACCAATTAAGGCCGGGCAGTAGTTTTCCCGGTCATATTACGCTGAACATTCAAAAAGGAACCCCGGCAAAAGCTCTCGATACTGCCATAATCCGGTTCAACCTGATTTTACCATCTGTCTTGGAACAATTTGAATTCAAGGCCGGTGAGAAAAAAGGAAGCCTCAAAAAAGGCAACGGTGTTTATGTCAAACTGGGCTGTCTGAAAAAAGACATCGCCAAAGTAGACTGCCGCGGGGGTAAAAGCGTACACATATTTGCCTATGATAAAACCGGGCGTGCTCTGGCATCACGGGAATCCATGAATTCCGCTTCATCCATATCAACGCGCTTTCAAGGTATTATTGCAAAACTTAAGGTTGTGGTTGTCAAGGAAAGATTAGACTACCCATTTGAAATAGATGTTGACTTAAATCAGGGCAAAGAGCTGGAGCTCGCCAAGAAGCCCGAAGTTCCCGACCGTGTTCGTTTCGATCACAGCGCAATCGCAAACTATGTCCCCATTGCCAAAACAGATCTGAATGATCTCGGCGTCGAATGGAAAGAGGGCGGCAATACGTCGTGGAACGACGGCCTCTCCATTCAACTCCCCAAAGGGCCTTTCAGTGGCAAGGTCGATTGGGAAGTTCACTTCTTTGGAAACGATGAACCGCTTTTTCTCGCCGGCAATTCATTTGCGGGATCAAAAGATGTCAATTTCAGCCTTCAAAAGGGCGAACTTCGAAAAGCCCATGCGGCCTTTGGCTGTGTGCGCTTGAATTTAGCCTCGGAAATCCAGCGTTTCCGCTTTGTCAAAAAATCAGATGGAAAACCGGTGGTGAATCGCCTGCCTTCGGGTAAAAAAGTCGT
>JASFPE010000177.1:0-9690 GCA_050116155.1 Desulfobacterales bacterium | reverse complement strand
GAATATGAATGAAGTGGTCGCCTCCCGCGCAAATGAGATTCTCACCGGGGAAAAGGGTGGAAAATCACCGGTCCATCCAAATGACCATGTGAATCTCGGACAATCCAGCAATGATGTCATCCCATCGGTTTTACATATTTCGGCCCTTCGACTCGTTTATGATGAGCTCATTCCGTCGCTCCAGGATCTGCATAAAGCCCTTTTGAAAAAGTCTAAACAATTTATGAATGTGAAAAAGCTCGGACGAACCCACCTGCAAGATGCCGTGCCGATTTCACTGGGCCAGGAGTTTTCCGGTTATGCCAGGCAGGTGGAAATGGGAATCGATCGGCTGAAAGCAGTTGAGCCCCGGCTTGCCGAACTTGCTCTGGGCGGCACGGCCGTTGGCAGCGGCCAAAATACCCATCCGGAATTTGCCGGACAGACCATCGCCTTGATTTCAAATTTCACGGGGCTGCCGTTTGTAGAGGCTGAGAACCATTTCGAGGCCCAGGCGGCCCAGGATGCAGCCGTCGAGACCAGCGGCGCACTAAAAACCGTGGCGGTTGGCCTTGTAAAGATCGCCAATGACATTCGGTGGCTCGCTTCGGGTCCGCGAAGTGGTATCGGCGAGATAAACATACCATCCCTGCAGCCGGGGTCATCGATTATGCCTGGAAAAGTCAATCCCGTTATTCCGGAAGCCGTAATACAGGTGGCATCACAGGTCATGGGCAATGATACGACCATCATGATTGGCGGCCAGGGAGGGTATTTTGAATTGAATCTAATGTTGCCGGTAATGGCCCATAATTTGATGCAATCAATTACTCTTTTAGCATCGGCGGCCCGTGTATTTTCCGAAAAATGCGTACGGGGTATCACTGCCAATCAAAAGGTCTGTAAGGCATATATCGAAAGAAGCCTTGCGCTGGTGACGGCTTTGGTGCCGAAAATAGGTTATGACAGGGCTGCAGCCCTGGCCAAAAAGGCATATGATACCGGAAAGACCATCCGAGAAGTTGCCCTGGACGAAAAGGTGCTTTCGGAAGATGAATTGAATGCCCTGTTGAGGGGTTAAATTCTTGGTCAGATGGTTAAATAGTTGAATCGTTAAATGGGTCAAATCAATCTGATCTCTTTATAATGGCTTTGTTTACATTTCGGTCTAAATCGACTATAGAATCGATTGCCTATTTGACCATTCTGCTATTTAACAATTTAACTAGAAGCCGTCTCAAAAATAGGATTTTGGTTCAAGATTGAGGCGCAGCCGAGTTTCAAACCGGAGGCATACTGTTGTATGTCGATGATTTGAAACGCGGCACCAATCCCGCCGAAAAAGGCGGGAGGCCAAAAGACATTTTTGAGATGGCTTCTAATACTCAAATCGGAGGAAATGTATGGCAAAGAAAAGATACACGATTAATACCGCCTGTCCCCAGTGTGGATGCAGCGAAGCGCAGGTTCTTACCGAAGAGGAAATGCGAGAAAAATATGGGGATGTCCCCAATTTTGAAATGGAATGCCATGAATGCCTGCAGAAATTTATGTCGGAGATGAAAAGCGCCTGTCCCGAATGGGATGAGGAATGCCGGATGCAGGAGTAGTCTCTGCGCTATACAGGGTCGCTGCGCTCCGTAAGAGGACCGCTCGGCTTGAGGAGCGCTTCGCTTAAGGTTTGAGACAAAATAAGAATTTTTTTTGCCTCTAACCCCCAACCTCTAACCTGAAGCATTTTCTATTTAACTCTTGCGACCGTTAGTTCCACGGACCTATGGGTTATCCGAATATAGCACCAACCGCCTTTATGCCGAGTTTGACACCCATGAAAAGCATCAGCAGCCCTGCCAGGATGTCAGACTGCTTGCGGTAGCGTTGAAAAATCTTCGATGCTCCGGTACCCAATAATAATAGCCCTGGTATGGTGCCAATGGCAAATGCCAGCACCAACAGCGCACCGTTAACAATGCTGCCGGTGGGTATGGCACGTGCAAAGGCGCCGTATGAAAGCCCGCAGGGAAGAAGACCCAGCATCAGCCCCAGAATGAACATTTCTGCCTGGCCGGCTTGAATCACAGCGGATTTCAGTACTCTTTTAAAGCCGGGAATTTTATTCGGTGACGCCGCTGCCAACCAACCCGGCTCGGGGAGCACACCCAAACGGGACAGCCCGAAAACAAGCAAAAACAATGCTGCCAAAAGCCGCAGCCCGATCTGGATGCGGGCGATCCAGGCCTGGGGATCTGAGCCGGTTGCCGAAGCAATTTTGGCCAGAGCGACCCCGATGGCTCCCATCATCCCACCCATGGCAACATAGGTTAGGGTGCGTCCCAAATGATAAAACACGTGTGGAGAAAATTTACCCGTTCTGGCGGGAAATGCAAAAATAAGGGGGCCGCACATTCCAATACAGTGGCCGGTTCCGAGAATGCCGAGCATGAACATCGAATACAAATCAATTTCACTCATCGCGCCTCACTGTTATATTTTTTATAAAGGGAAAAAAATGAATAGCATACCGCAAATGATATTAAAAGGCGAAAGTAAATCATACGTTAATACTATGTTTTCTCAGGGTGTTACTGCGGCTAAACCGAATCACAAATCGGTGATAACACCTTGACGAGTTAATGGATTACATGATAATGCTTGCATCTTAATTTTTTTAGAACCAAACATAGGATGAGCCAGGTGTCAGAATCCTCCCTCCAGAATCCGTTTAGCGGGCTGTCCCGGCTAAAACTTTTCTGGGCGCTTTCCAGAACGCCTCACGGCTTGCTGGACATGTGTACCCCGGCCTTTGGCGCCCTGTTATGGCTCGGCTATTTTCCTTCCATTCATGTCATTGTTATCGGATTAATTACGACGTTTGCCGGATATACGGCGGTGTATGCCTTAAACGATGTCATCGATTATAAAGTGGACAAAGAAAAGGTCGCCGCCGGTGGCATTTCAGATTTGGAAAGCGACCTGGATAGTGTTCTGGTCAGGCACCCAATGGCTCAGGGATTGTTGAGTTTTAAGGAAGGTATCTTCTGGGCGCTGGTGTGGGCCCTTGTTGCGCTGATCGGTGCCTATTTATTGAATCCGGTTTGTGTGCTGATTTTTCTCGGGGGCTGTATGTTAGAAACCGTTTATTGTTTATTGTGGCGGATTAGCCCCTTTCGCACGTTTGTCAGTGGTGCGGTGAAGACTTCCGGTGCAATCGCCGCTGTATTTGCCGTCGATTCAAGCCCTTCACCCATGTTTGTGATCTGTCTATTTTTGATGTTGTTTTTTTGGGAAATCGGCGGCCAGAATATTCCCAATGATTGGGGCGATATCGAGGATGATCGCCGCATGAACGCCAAGACCATACCGGTGCGCTGGGGGCTGCGGAGCTCTATTGTGATTATTATGCTGACCATCATTCTGACCCTGGGCATGAACGCCGTGATCTTTTATTTTGCTGGAACCCGTTTTGAATTTGTATTTATTGTTTTGGCATTGATGGTGGGGTGTTATTTGCTTTTATTTCCGGCGATAAAGCTTTATCAAATAAAAGATCGAGATCATGCCATGGCCCTGTTTAACAAAGCAAGCTATTATCCGCTGGCGCTGCTCGTCGTCGTGGTGATCAAATTGTTGATACCGTGAATGTATATTGAAGGAGATGCTGATGAAAGAATTCGATGTGGCTGAACTTGCAGACTTCAATGGTGAAAATGGAAAGCCAATCTATATTGTCCATGGCGGCAAGGTCTATGATGTCAGTGAAAGCAAACTCTGGCGTAAAGGCTTGCACATGAAGCGCCATAGTGCGGGAAGAGATCTAACCACCGATATCCAGGCTGCGCCCCATGAAGTCGATGTGCTGGAACGTTATCCGCAGGTCGGTACTTTGAAGAAGGAGGTGGTTGAACAACCATTGCCACAAGCCCTGGATTGGCTGCTGAAGAAAGTTCCCATGTTGCGGCGGCATCCACACCCGATGACGGTGCACTTTCCCATCGTTTTTGCCTTCTCCACGCCAGCATTTATTATTCTTTACCTGATTACCGGCAATAAATCCTTTGAGATGACGGCCTTGCACTGTCTGGTGGGTGGGATAATATTTTCCATCATCGGCATCAGCACCGGTCTTTATACCTGGTGGCTGAATTATTTCGCCAAGCCGCTGAAAGCGGTTAAAATCAAAATTCCCCTGACGCTGACCATGCTGGTGATCAAAATCATCATCTTTATCTGGCGGATGATGGTGCCCGATGTGCTTGATATCATGCGGGGCGCCAGCATCATTTATCTGCTGCTTGTTTTATCTTTGATCCCCGTGATAACGATCATCGGCTGGTTCGGGGCCTCGATGACGTTTCCGGTAGAAAAGGAGTGAGCCGATTAAGCTATCGAAATCACCCAGCGAGTTAAATATGTCAGGAGCAAGGTGGCAATCAGTCCGCCACACCAAAGTGCCGCAAACCACATCCACTGCCGCTGCTTGTCAGTAAGCGCTTTCATGGGATGCTTTTCCCCTGAATATATAATAGCAGTAACCGACGTAAATGAGAATCAGTGGTAACATAATTACCGTGCCAACCAGCAACAGTGACTGCGATTCGGGCGCAGCAGCGGCCTTGCGAAACGTAATCTCAAAGGGCACGATATACGGCCACATGCTGATCGCTATGCCCAGATAGCCTGTCAGAAATACACCGAAGCTCAGTAGAAAGGGGCGATATTCTCGACCGGCGTGCAAATCTCGCCAGATCATGATCAACAGAATTAAACTTGCAGCCGGAACGGGCAGAAGAAAGAAGAAGTTGGGCAGGCTGAACCACAGCGATCGGATTTCGGCATTCATGATCGGCATGCTGATGCTGACAATCGCCAAAAAAATAGCGACGTAACCGATCGCATAACTTGCGCACTTTCGAGCCCAGATTTGGGTTTCATCTTCGGTTTTCATCACCAGCCACGTGGCCCCCAGAAGCGCATAACCAAATATCAGTGCCACGCCGGTCATGACACTGTAAGCGCTCAGCCAGTCAAATGGACTGCCCGCAAAGCTGCGACCGTCCACCTCGATCCCTTGCACAATGGTCCCGATAATCATTCCCTGCATGAAAGCAGCCAAAAGAGAGCCAAAGTGAAAAGCGATATCCCAGATGCGGCGGGATTTGCCGGTGTCTTTAAAACGAAATTCAAATGCGACCCCCCTGAAGATGAGCCCCAGCAGCATGATGATTACCGGAAGGTACAGGGCCGGCATTAAAACCACGTAAGCCAGCGGAAATGCTGCGAAGAGGCCGCCGCCGCCCAGGACCAGCCAGGTTTCATTGCCGTCCCAGAAGGGAGCGATGGAATTCATCATGCGATTCCGGCACTGATCCGAAGGTGCAAATGGGAAAAGAATGCCGACTCCTAAGTCAAAACCGTCCAGAAGGACATAGAGAAAAATTGCTGTGGCAATCAGGCCATACCAGATAAGTGGCAGATCCACAAAACTCTCAAAACTAAACATGCTGCTCTCCCTTTTCTCCAGCCAAATCCGCAACGATCGGCGGCTTTTCGACGCCATGATCACCGTAAGCCGCTTCTTCACCTTCAGGGCCTTTGCCGATCAATCTGAGTATGTAATAAGTACCGGCGCCGAATACAAAAACATAAACAATAATAAAAGCGGCAAGGGATATGGCAATGGACGCCCCCATCACCGGGGACGTGGCGTCTTTCGTTCGCAACAGGTCCTGAACGATCCAGGGCTGGCGGCCAACTTCGGTGACAAACCATCCGGCCATTACAGCGATAAAACCGGCAGGCGTCAGGGCCATGCACCAGTACTGAAACCAGCGGGTGTCGAACAAGCGCTTCCTGAAGTAAAGCAAGATCGCGATCACACCGGTTGCGATCATCAACATGCCAATACCCACCATCAACCGAAATGTCCAGAATACCCAAGCGACCGGAGGACGATCTTCCTTGGGCCACTCTTTCAATCCCTTAACCTCCCCGTCGAAAGCATGGGTGAGGATCAGGCTGGACAGTTTTGGAATTTCTATGGCATATTTAGAGGTTTCTTCTTCTTGATCCGGCCAGCCGAAAAGCAACAACGGCGCTCCGTGTCGGGTTTCCCAGAGGCCTTCCATGGCGGCCACCTTAGCGGGTTGATGTTTAAAGGTATTGAGCCCGTGAAGGTCGCCAAGCACCAGTTGCATGGGTGTCACGAAAATGGCCATGATCATGGCCATGCCAAACATCACCCGGGCTTGCTGAACAAAGCGCTTCCGCCACAGATAGAATGCACCGATGCCGGCTACCGTAAACGCGGTTGTCAGATATGCGGCCGTTATCATATGCACAAAACGATAGGGAAAAGAGGGATTGAAGATCACTGCTAGCCAGCTGGTCGGATACAGCAAACCATCCTGGCCCACGCGGAATCCCTGGGGGGTCTGCATCCAGCTGTTGGCCGACAGAATCCAGAACGCCGAAATCAATGTCCCTGCTGCAACGATGACCGTTGCGGCAAAATGCATTTTGGGACTGACGCGGTTCCAGCCAAACAGCATCACCCCGAGAAATGAGGCTTCTAAAAAGAAGGCTGTCAGAACCTCATAACCCAGCAATGGCCCCAGGACGCTTCCACCCGCATCTGCGAATCTCGACCAGTTAGTGCCGAACTGAAATGACATGACCACCCCGGAAACCACACCCATGCCGAAAGTGACGGCGAAAATTTTAACCCACATGCGATACACGTCGGCGTAGATCTGATTGCCGGTCTTCAACCAACGCCACTCGAGAACCGCCAGCCAGCTGGCCAGTCCGATGGTGAAAGCCGGAAAAAGAATGTGAAACGAGATGGTGAAAGCAAACTGAATGCGTGCGAACAGGATAGGATCTAAATTATCAAACATGGTCAAATCTCATTATTTTTTAGATACAACTTAGGGTAATAAAATAAGATGAAAATCTGCAGTCTGCAGAGACGATGCGTACCCAATTATCGAAGGTACGGTTGATTGTCAAGGGTGATTGTTTTGGCGGGCGGATATATTTTGGGTCATTTCAGCCATATCAAAATTTACCTTTTTAATCGGCATTCTTTGAGGGCGTCTGCAGCGGCGCCTTTTTCGGTTTTGATGCCCACCCCCAAAATACCCCAGCGTTTCAATTCAAAGGTATGATTCAAGGCGATATCCACGTCAATAAATGCATCCCGCAATTCCCGGCTGGAGAAACGATCACGCTCCGGATGGGCGAGGATTCGTTTCGTGACGAAATTTTGATAAAGGCTGGGGTAGTATTCCACCATATAATAAACACCGCCGATTTTTAAAACGCGAGCCGTTTCGATCAGGCTGTCGCGCCAGGCCAGGACGTGATGTAAAAAACCGAATCCAAATACGGCATCCATAGACTGGTCTGCCAAGGGCAGCGCAGTGGCGTTGCCGACACAGAACGAGACCGTATCTTGATAGGTGGAATTGAGATGATCCCCGGCCTTTTGAATCATAGCCGGGTCTACATCCATCAGGTAAAGATGGGCGGGTTTGAAATGTTCCAGGATGAGCTGGGCTCCCGCACCGCGGCCACATCCGATTTCAAGTATTTGCGCGCCGGATTCGAGCGGCATGATGCTTTGAAACCAGTTTATTTCAAGATGCTGGATTGCCAGCCGGAAGGGGCTATTGACGAATACACGTTCCATCCAGTTGAGTTTCATTGAATTATTCCAACTATTTGATTGCCAGGTGGATGACGGCAATCCCATTGGTTAATTTACGATAGTTGACCCGGGAAAAACCTGTCTTTTTTAATAATTCCGATAGTTCATCCGGCAGAGGGAACATTCGGATGGACTCCGGAAGATGGGTGTACGCTTTTTTTGAACCGGCAATCAATTCGCCCATCAAAGGCATAAGGTAGAAGGAATAAATATCATACAGCCAGCGAAAAAGGGGTGCCGTCGGTTTGGAAAACTCCAAACACATCATTTTCCCGCCGGGCTTTAAGACACGATACATTTCACGAAATCCCTTTTCCATATGGGTGACATTGCGGATTCCGAACCCCACCATGGCACTGTCAAAATAACGATCAGGAAAAGAGATTTCTTCCGCATTTCCCTGAATGTACTGTATCTGCTTTTCGATCGAAGTATGGATGACTTTATGCAGGCCGGCCTGGATCATCGCGCGATTGATATCATATACGATCACCTGGCCGGAATGGTCGAGCTTTTTTGCTGCCAGGATCGCCAGATCACCGGTCCCGCCGCATAAATCGAGGATGAGGTCTCCCGGAGCCAATTGTAACATGTTAATTGCAGTGCGTTTCCAGAGGTGGTGAATACCAAAACTCAATAGGGTATTCATTAAATCATAATAGCGGGCGACGGAATTAAAATGTTGCCTTACCTGATCGGATTTTTCATCCACGGGAACACGCTGATATCCGAAGTGGGCGGTTGGAGAACCGTTTTTGCTTTTTATGATCTTTTCTTTGCGTTTGTCCCCGCTGATCCAGATCGCTTTTTTTTGATCCATTTTTTCTCAAATGTGCAGGTTAGAGGCTTTGCTCCAATTGGAAAGGTGGAATGCTGGAATATTGGGAAAATGGGTCTTGGGATACTGCAATATTGAGTAAATGGTTCGCCGAAAGCAGAACGATAAATCTTAAAATGGATAATATCATTTGAAAACCCATTATTCCATCGTTCCACTATTCCATTATTCCATGACTGAGGAATAAATTCATACCTCACAATAAACACTGTATTATTCCCTCCGCGGAGGGATAGAAATTCCGGAATGTTAGTCATTGATAACATAAGCAGATTAAAAAAAAGTTCAACCATAATATTCTGAAAATCCCGCAAATTCTCTGATGGACAGGCACCTTACAATTTGAGGAGGTGGTATTAAAGATATCCGAATTTGAGCCGATAAATATATTAGAGGATATTTAGTATGGCAATCAATCCGTCGCTGAAAATCAGCACTAAAGACATTAGGCGGATTGATGTTGGGTTAACATGTAGAAGTCACCCAGAATGGGTTCGCTGTCGGAAATTTTTGACAAGGGGAGGTGATGATGATGTCGCATGCAGAGCTTAACCTTTGCAAAAAACAAGACATGTCGATTTGTTCCGCCGATAGCCGATTGCATCAAGAAAATTGCAGCTTTTACGAAAAATCGTTAAATGCCAACCGCTGTATGTATTTTGTTTTCGAGGAATATTGCGATTGCTTAAAAGCACAGATGCAGGCGGAACGGCGTATTGTCTAGGAATTTCGATAACATATTAAAAGCATATGGCTTTTAACGACACTGGTTTTATGCCGTCTAAATGGAATAGTGGAATGCTGGAATGATGGAATAGTGGTCAAAGACGCATAACTTCAGTGTTTGGGTTAAAGTTTTTTCGATCCATGATTTGTTTAGCTCATGAATCATGACATTTTTCAATGCGATGCAATACCGGCCCAATATAGCGCTAAAGCTTCACTGCGTGCCCAGTATTCCATCTTTCCATTATTCCAATTGTGAGCGAAGCGAACTAAGTACCGCCTTAGGCAGACAGGCCGATGAATGAGACGGGGCAGAGGATACCCCATCATGGTTTGGCGAATTTTTTGGCCAGATCATTATCAATCACATAGATGCAAACCTCTTTGGCACCCAGCTCCGTATAACGGTATTTTTCGCACAGGTTGTTTATCAGATAGG
>JASFPE010000176.1:0-9729 GCA_050116155.1 Desulfobacterales bacterium | reverse complement strand
TTTGCTGTGGCGATAGCCCATGCTGTCCAGGCAGTCAATGGGGGCCATTGCTGCTGAGGCTGCAGCGGGAATGGTTCGTGCGCAAGACCATGATTGGGTTAGCGGAATTAGCCGTAACCTTAAATCGTATTAAGGAGATGCCAATGGAAAAGCAGAGAGCGTTATATGAGAGACTGGAGAGCAAAGGAGTTTCCCGCAGGGACTTCATGAAGTTCTGCACGTTTCTGACGGCGACCATGGGACTCTCATCCTCGTTTGTACCAAAGGTGGCCGAGGTGTTTGCCGCTCCGGATCAGAGACCACCGGTGATTTGGCTGCATTTTGCCGAATGCACCGGATGTTCTGAAGCGGTCTTGCGGAGCCATTATCCTTTTATTGATGAGCTGGTGCTTGAAATTCTTTCAATCGAATATCATGAAACTATCATGGCGGCTTCAGGGCAGCAGGCAGAGGATCAATTGCATGCAGCCCTAAAAAAATACAAAGGAAAATTTATTTGTGTTGTCGAGGGAGCCATTGCCACGAAATTTAATGGCGGCTATGGAAAGATCGGCGGTCGGACATTTCTGGAAATCGGCAAGGATGTCTGCGCCCAGGCTGCCGGTGTGATCTGTATCGGATCGTGTTCCGCATTTGGAAACATTCAAGCAGCAGCACCCAACCCCGGTGGATACAAGGGTGTTGGGGAGGCATTGGGCATTAGGACGGTAAATATTGCGGGATGCCCGCCGAATCCGGTTAATTTTGTAGGCACGGTTGTCAATTATCTCCTGCTTGGCAAACTTCCGGACCTGGACGATCTTGGCAGACCTTTGTTTGCCTATGGCAAATCGATTCACGACCAGTGTCCGCGGAGGGCGCACTTTGAAAATGACGAGTTTGTCGAAGAGTTTGGCAGCAAGGAAGCAGCCCTGGGATATTGTCTTTACAAGATGGGTTGCCGGGGGCCGGAAACTTATAACAACTGTCCGGTTGCCAAATTCAATGACGGCACCAGCTGGCCGATTGAAGCCGGCCATCCCTGCATCGGTTGCAGCGAACCGAATTTCTGGGATAATTTCACGCCGTTTTACGAAGAACTTTAGCCATTCGAACCAGAATAAGGGAAAAAGTCTTTTCTTATAATGGGAGGAGATAATATGGCACAACGAATAACAATAGATCCGATCACCAGAATCGAAGGCCATCTCAGAATCGAAGTCGAGGTGTCCGGCGGAAAAGTGGTTAACGCCTGGAGCTCAGGCCAAATGTTCCGGGGCATTGAGCTTATTTTGCAGGGACGCGATCCCCGGGATGCCCATCATTTTGTGCAGCGCTCATGCGGGGTCTGAACATACACCCATGCCCTGTCCTCGGTGAGGGCAGTTGATGATGCGGTGGGTGTAAAGATTCCCCAAAATGCACGGCTTATTCGAAATCTTTTAATGGGAGCGCAGTTTCAGCATGACCATATTGTCCATTTTTATCATTTACATGCTCTTGACTGGGTAGATATCGTCAGCGCACTAAAGGCTGATCCCAAGAAAACCGCTGTATTATCTGATAATGTCAGCAAGGCACCCTGGGGAGGTGCGGTTTATTTTAAAAGCGTTCAGGATCGCATTAAGGCATTTGTCGGCAGCGGTCAGCTGGGCCCTTTTTCCAATGCCTACTGGGGGCACCCAGAGTACAAACTGACGCCAGAGGCAAATCTAATGGCGGCTGCGCACTATATTGAAGCAATTCGCCTCCAGGCCAGGGCCGCTCGCATGCATGCCATTTTCGGTGGCAAGAATCCGCATCCACAATCCCTGGTTGTCGGAGGTGTGACCTGCGTCAAAGACCTCACACCGGATCGTATTGCTGAATTTTTATACATTACCAAAGAAACCCAGGAATTCATCAAAAATGTTTATGTCCCGGATCTGCTGGCGGTTGCTTCATTCTACAAAGAGTGGGGAGTCATCGGCGGTACGAGCAACTTTATGGCCTGGGGCGAGTTTCCGGAAACCGATCAAGAGCCCGAAAGCCTTTATATGCCCAGGGGGGTCATTATGAAGCGCAATCGTGCTGGTATCAAAATGGCTCAGCAAGAAAATGTCACCGAACACGTGGCCCGCGCATGGTATGAAGGCAATGGTGCCAGACACCCATACCAGGGTGAAACCAAACCGCTGCAGGAAGATCCTAAGTATCGACCGGGAGATGGAAAATACTCATGGTTCAAAGCACCGCGCTATGACGGCGAACCTTGCGAGGTTGGACCTCTATCCAGAGTTCTGGTGGCTTATGCCAGGGGTCATAAGGAGATCAAACCCATTGTCGACCATGTTCTGAGCACACTTGGTGTCAATGCAGGGGCTCTGTTTTCTACTCTTGGACGCACCGCCGCGCGCGGCATCGAAACCCTGGCTATCGGTGAAAGAATGCAAAGCTGGGTTATGGAGTTGATCGCAAATCTCAAAAGCGGCGATACGGCTACTTACCAGCCTTATGAAATGCCCGACAGCGCCATGGGGGTTGGATTGAATGACGTTCCCAGAGGTTCGTTGGGGCATTGGGTAAAGATTGAAGACAAAAAGATCAAAAACTATCAATATGTGGTGCCTTCCACATGGAACCTCTGCCCGCGGGATGAAAAGGGGAAGCTCGGTCCGGTGGAAGAATCCCTGATTGGAACCCCGGTGGCAGATCCCAAAAAACCCCTGGAGATTCTGCGGACTGTCCATTCATTCGATCCATGCATCGCCTGCGGGGTGCATGTCATTGATCCGGATTCCAACCAGGTCTATAAGATCAAAGCGTTGTAAAAAAGCTATTTGCGAATCATACGGCCTCCCGATTGTTCGGGGGGCCATTTTTTTAGAGTGTTGACGGGTTATCATTTTTTGGTGTAAACAATAGATCCACAAATCTTCAATAATCAATCTTCAATATTCAATTCCGGTTTACCCGGATCATGGCTCACTATAAGGCTCGTAGTTGAGGTTCAAAATTGGCAGATAAAAATCCGTTTGACGAAATATATGCCGCCGACGTGATGATTCTGGGCATCGGCTGTACCTTATTTTCCGATGAGGGCTTCGGTGTGCGGGTCGTCGAGAAAATGGAGCAAGAATACGAATTTTCGGACGATGTTCTGCTGGTGGATGGCGGCGTATTGGGAGTCAATTTGCTCGGGGTGATTTCCAAACCCAAACATCTGATCGTGGTGGATGCCATTAAAAATAAAGGTGAGCCCGGCGACCTACACCGGCTGGAGGGCGATGCCATTCCCGAAAGGATCCGGGTCAAAAATTCGCTGCATCAGGTTGATTTTCTGGAGGCCCTGACCCTGTGTCAGGCGCTTGATCACGTCCCGGAAACCGTAATTGTGGGGGTGGAACCCGAGGATATCGATACCATGTGCGTTGATTTGACTCCCATTACCCAGGCCAGGATGGATGATGTCATCGCGATGGTTTTTGCAGAACTGGATCGGCTGGGAATATCCTACACCCGGAAAGGAAAATCGGATAATGTGTCTGGCGATTCCGTCGAAGATCACCAAAATTGAAAATAATATGGCCACCATTGATGTCGATGGCGTGCAACGCCAAGCCAGTTTGTTGCTGCTTGAAGATGCAAAAGTGGGTGAATACGTTATCGTGCATGCCGGATTTGCCATCCAGAAAATCGATGAATCCGCCGCTCAGGAAACGCTGAGTTTGTTGCGCAAGGCAGCTGAATTTGTCGAGAAGAAAGCCGGAGAGCGGTGATAGGGCAATCATGGTAGCGGGTTATGTTGCGAGAAAGTTCCACGTCCACGGTATCGTTCAGGGAGTCGGTTTTCGGCCATTTGTATATCAATTAGCCAAACAATACGGCTTAAAGGGGGAAGTCGCCAACACAACAACCGGTGTATCCATCCACATCGAAGGTCCTGCCGGCAAAATAAAATCTTTTGAAACCGATCTTTCCGAAAACAGCCCGCCACTGGCCCATATCGTTGAAATAAGCGGCCAGGACGAACCCCCAAAACATTTCGCGCAGTTTCAGATTGTTTCCAGTCACAGTGCCGATCAAATGTCGACCTTAATTTCACCGGATGTTTCGATCTGTCATGACTGTCTCAAGGAACTGTTTGATCCCGATGATCGCCGTTTTGGTTATGCATTCATTAATTGTACCAACTGCGGTCCGCGCTATACCATTATCGATGATATTCCTTACGACCGGCCCAAAACCTCCATGCGGCACTTCAAGATGTGCGAACATTGTCAGGCCGAATATGATGATCCGGCCAACCGCAGGTTTCATGCGCAACCCAATGCGTGTGCCGATTGCGGACCACATGTCATTCTCTGTGATAACAAACAAAAGCAGATCGACGTCGGTGATCCAATTGAGGAAGCCGCCAGGCTCATTCGGCAGGGGCACATACTGGCCGTCAAGGGTTTGGGGGGGTTCCATTTAGCGGTGGATGCCCAAAATTCAGATGCCGTTGTCCGTTTGCGCCGCCGGAAACTGCGCGAGGAAAAGCCTTTTGCGTTGATGTCTTATGACTGTGAGTGCGTCGAGAATTATGCCGTGGTAGGACCTGCAGAGCGAAAATTGCTGACATCCTTTCAGCGACCCATCGTTCTTCTGAGAAAAAAAACATCCCATTCGATTGCAGAAGAAGTTTCCCCGCGAAACAAATATTTCGGGGTTATGCTTGCCTATACGCCGCTGCACTATATATTGTTAAGGCATGGCTTTAGTGCTTTGGTAATGACCAGCGGCAATCTCAGTGAAGAACCCATTGCCATCGACAATTCGGATGCCTTTGAGCGGCTTGCCGATATCGCCGATTATTTCTTAATCCACAACCGCGACGTTTACCTGCGCAGCGATGACTCCATTGTAAAGCATGCTGCCGAAGCAACGCGTTTTATCCGCCGATCCAGAGGGTATGTACCGGTGCCGATTTTTTTAAAAGATGAGCTGCCGACGGTACTGGCCCTTGGCGCGGAGCTAAAAAATACCATTTGTGTCACCAAGGGCAATACGGCATTTTTAAGCCAGCATGTAGGGGATCTGGAGAACTTGTCTACTTATGAGTTTTTCCGGCTGACCATTGACCATTTAACGCGCATTCTTGAAGTTACACCGCGGCTTTTTGCCTATGATTTGCATCCGGACTACCTCAGCACACGTTTTGCCGAAGAGCAACCGGATATTGCCAAAGTTCAAGTCCAGCATCATCATGCCCATATTGTCAGTTGTATGGCAGAACACAAACTCGATGGTGAGGTTATCGGATTATCTTTTGACGGCACCGGTTACGGAACCGATGGCACCATCTGGGGCGGAGAGATTCTGATTGCTACGGTTGCAGACTTTGAACGCGCCGGACATCTGGCCTATGTTCCCATGCCGGGCGGCGCGGCGGCCATCAAGGAACCCTGGCGAATGGCCATCGGTTACCTGCATCACGCCTTCGGTGACAGTTTCTGGGATTTGGATCTTCCGATGTTCAGGCAAATTGAGGCATCCAAACTGAATATTATTGTTGAAATGATTCAAAAGGGCGTCAACTGCCCTCAAACCTCGAGCCTGGGGCGCCTGTTTGATGGTGTGGCCGCCATTGTCGGAATCCGCAATCAGGTGAATTTCGAAGGACAGGCTGCCATGGAACTGGAAATGCTGGCAGCGGATGGTATTGATGCAATTTATGACTTTGATTGGGTATCAGGGGATCCCATCCAATTTTTATCGGACCCCATTATTTGCGGCGTCGTTCAGGATGTTCAAAGCGGGTTGTCCATTGCGGAAATCAGCATCAAATTCCATAAAACCCTGCTTGCTCTGTTTACAGAGATTTGCGTAAGCATTCGTCAGGAGCGCGATTTGAATCGCGTTGTGCTAAGCGGGGGGTGTTTTCAAAATTCCATTCTGTTAACCGGTATGATCCATGAACTGACATCCCGCGATTTTGAGGTATTTGCTCACCAGCAGGTTCCCACCAATGATGGAGGGATATCGTTGGGGCAGGCTGTGGTTGCCGCCGCCCAATTTGGGAAACACTAAAAGAATGAACATCGAACATCGAACGTCCAACATCGAACTTTGAATGGAAAAGATTGGCAAACAGATATTTGATTTGTGCACAAGGATGCTCGAGTATCAAAACTGCTGTAAAGAAACCATACCTTGGCGTGGTTGATAGCTTGGTATTGGATATTTGTTTTCATTCGAGGTTGGATGTTCATCTTTTTATTTTACTGCGTATTGTATGAATGCAATTGATTAAGGATAAATATTATGGCCCTTAAACACATTGATGAATACCGTGATGCGGAGATCTCTCAAAAGTTAATCCAAAGAATTAAGTCCATCAGCAAAAACAAAGTCCGCCTGATGGAAGTCTGCGGTACCCATACCGTATCGATTTTTCGCAGTGGGATTCGCTCCGTACTGCCGGAGACGATTTCGTTGCTTTCCGGGCCGGGGTGTCCGGTATGCGTTACCGATCAGGCCGAAATCGATGCCTTTATCGAACTTGCCCGCATTGATGACGTGATTATTGCAACTTTTGGCGATTTGATGCGTGTGCCGGGGACAAAATCGTCCCTGCAAAAGGAAAGCGCCGGCGGTCGGGATATTCGGGTGGTCTATTCGACCTTTGACGCGCTCGAGATTGCAAAAAAAAATCCTGACAAACAGGTGGTGTTTGCTGGTGTCGGGTTTGAAACCACCGCACCCACCATTGCCGCATCCATTTATTCCGCATCCCAGATAAATGTAACCAACTTTTCGGTGATTTCGGCCCACAAATTGGTACCCCCGGCTCTGGAGGCCTTAATGGCATCCGAGGAAGTTAAAATTGACGGATTTATTCTTCCCGGGCATGTTTCGGTAATTATCGGCTTAAATGCATATCGGCCTTTTTTTGATCAATACCAGGTTCCCTGTGTGGTGGCTGGTTTCGAGCCCGTGGACATTTTACAGGCGATCCGCCTGCTGGTTGAGATGATCGAAAGCCAACGGCCGGGCCTGGACAATGCCTATACACGGGCGGTCACGATTGAGGGCAATACCAAAGCGCAAGATATGTTGAACGAGATATTCGAACCGGCCGATGCGTGCTGGCGGGGTATCGGTATGATTCCACAAAGCGGGTTGAAAATCCGGGAGCATCTTTCCGCCCACAATGCAGAAAAAATTTTTGAAATCAACGTTGGTGATGCCAAAACCCCCAAAGGTTGTGCCTGTGGCGAAATTCTTATCGGCACCAAAACGCCACCGGAGTGTGCCTTGTACAAAAAGGCCTGTACTCCCATGGATCCGGTGGGACCTTGTATGGTGTCCACTGAGGGGACTTGCGCGGCATATTACAAATATCACGTTTGAAGTCGGAATGCGGAATGCGGAATGCGGAAAAGTCGGGTTACGCGTTGCGGGGTGCACGTCTGACCTTGCAGATAACACGTAACGCGAAACTCGTAACACGCACCCTCAATGAAACCGTAAATCCTTTGCGAAACGGATACAAAAAAATGACTATGGAAAAAATTTTACTGGATCACGGCAGCGGTGGGAAAATATCTCACAGCCTGACCAGGGATATGATGCTTCCCGTTTTTGATAATCCAATTTTGGCCGCACTCAACGACGGTGCCATTTTTACACTGGAAGGAAAAAAGATGGCCTTTTCGACGGATTCCTACACTGTGGATCCCATCTTTTTCCCGGGTGGAAACATTGGAGACTTAGCGATTAACGGGACCGTTAATGATCTTGCCATGTGCGGTGCTGCACCGCTTTATTTAAGTATCGGGTTGATCATCGAGGAAGGATTTAACATGATCGATCTCGAAACCATCATCCATGAGATGGGCCAGGCCGCCAGAATAGCCGGCGTAAAGGTGATTACCGGGGACACCAAAGTCGTGCCAAAGGGTACCGTGGATCAGATTTTTATCAATACTTCAGGAATCGGCTTAATCCCAGAAGACGTGCATGTCTCCAGCGACAACGCCAGGGTCGGTGACCAAATTATTCTAAGCGGAACCATCGCCGATCACGGGATTGCCATATTGACCCAGCGTGAGGGTTTTTCTTTCGAGACATCACTACAGAGCGATTCGGCGGCGCTGAATCATCTGGTAAGCAAGATGTTTGCAACCAGCACAGAAATTCATGTTCTGCGGGATCCGACCCGGGGCGGAGTTGGAACCGCCTTAAATGAGATTGCTGAAAAATCAACTATTGGCATTGAGATCATCGAAGAGAAAATTCCGCTAAAAGCGGAGGTGGCGGGAGTCTGTGAATTGCTTGGCTTTGACCCCCTTTATCTGGCCAACGAAGGCAAGCTTCTGGCATTCGTGTCGCCGCATCACAGCGATGCCGTTCTCAAATCAATTCGATCCGATCCCTTCGGCACGGATGCCGCCGTGATCGGCCGGGTGATCAATGACTATCCGGGCAAGGTGTTTATGCAAACCCGCATCGGCGGCAAGCGCATTGTGGATATGCTGGCCGGCGAGCAATTACCTCGCATCTGCTAAAATCTGGTTTTAAAACCCCATCTAATGCCCGATGGCTGCGTTGCGAGCCGTTTCAAAATGCTCACGTACTTCGTGTACGCTCCGCTTTTGAAACGTCCCGCGCCTTGCCCTCGAACATGATCTGGGATTTTAAAACCAGATTTAATCAATATTTAGGATATGACTAGGATTTATCTGACCATAGCGATCTCAATCAGTATCCTCTTTGCGTATACTGATAGTGAGGCGAAACGCGAGCACCTGATCCGGGGTCGCACCATGGGGACTATCTATCATGTCAAGGTAGTGACCGGTGCGTATCAGGGGATTTCGGGACTAAAAGAAAAGATCGAAAAGCGGCTGGATGAAATCAACCAAAGTATGTCCGCGTATATCAAGGCCAGTGAGATCAGCCGCTTTAACGATTTGCGCCGGGTTGGCGAGAAATTTAAGATATCCGATGATTTTTTTCAGGTCATGAAAGTTGCAAAGGAAGTATATCAACTTTCAGATGGCGCCTGGGATGGCACGGTAAACCCGCTGGTTGATCTCTGGGGTTTCGGCCGTGGCGGTCGTAAAAATGAAGTCCCGCCAAAAAACCAGATAACGGCGCTGTTGCCTGCGATTGGCTTTCACCAAATTGAAGTCATTGCGCCCGGATACTTAATCAAAAAACAGGCAGCCGTGACACTGGATCTATCATCGATTGCCAAGGGCTATGGTGTCGATCAAGTCGCAGGCATTATTCAGCAGGCAGGATTTGAAAATTATCTGGTAGAGCTTGGCGGAGAGGTTTTTGCCCGGGGTCGAAGAAAAGACGGTCAGCAATGGCGGGTGGGCATCAATCGGCCCCGAAAAGATGCGGCTGCCAATGACGTCTATAAAGTTGTGCGCTTGCAAGATCACGCGTTTGCCACCAGCGGAGATTACCGGAATTTTTTTGAAGTAAATGGCATTCGATATTCTCATGTGATCGATCCAAAAACCGGATATCCGGTGTCCAATGGCGTGGTCAGCGTATCCATCATTGCCGATACCTGCACGTTTGCCGATGGGTTGTCGACTGCCATCATGGTATTGGGGCATGAAAGAGGCCTGAGTCTAATCAACCGTCTCAATCATGTAGAAGGTCTGATTGTTGTTGAAGGCCCTGGCGGCAATCTGATTGACTATCCATCTGATGGGTTTTACGTGGATCGTTAAAATTTAGGCTAGCTAGACAAAGGGGTCAAGTCTGCTC
>JASFPE010000175.1:0-9755 GCA_050116155.1 Desulfobacterales bacterium | reverse complement strand
ATGGTCATAGGTGCTGTGGAGCCCGCAATGGGCGCCGGAGAATAAATCACGGGAATTGCGTTTTCGGCACAGAATAACAGTTTATCAAGACTGCTAAAGGGGTGTTTTAAAGGGCTGATCGGCTCAGTATAATGAATAAAATACGGCTTTGATCGCAAGGCGGCTTCGTTATCGCGCAGTATGCAGGCGACCCGCCAAATTTCGCTTAAATCATCGCGGCATTCCGCTGTGCACACGATTGGCTTGGTGGAATT
Source organism: Desulfobacterales bacterium (assembly GCA_050116155.1). Lineage (GTDB taxonomy): Bacteria > Desulfobacterota > Desulfobacteria > Desulfobacterales > JAHEIW01. Next base: position 9,501 of record JASFPE010000175.1, on the reverse strand, counting down.
GGCCGCCATGGCCTGAAAGCTTAACAGATACGCCCGCTGCGGCGGAATATCCGACGGATGGGCAAAAGACATAATAAAATCAATATTCGGCAAAGCATCCGCCACGCGCGCTGCGCGGCCGACATCATCCAGGACACATTGATGTCGTTGCATCGTTTTGGAATCCAGCGCATATATCAGGTCCGAACCCGTTCCAAAATACGAGCGATGGCCGCCGAGATCCATGGCCGGATTTCCCAGCCGATCATAAATGGGAATATTGTCAGGGGCGCTTTCGATGGACTGTTGCACGAGGGTTTCCGGTATTTTAACCGAGTGCTCGCTTTCAACGCTGCAGCCGGCATCCCTCAATATTTCCAGAGCCTCATCGTGCAGAATTTCCATACCGATCTCACCCAGGATCCGGAGTGCGGCCTGATGGATCTTGTCCTTATCTTCTTGGGAAAGAAAGCTTAAGTTCGGTTTCATAACAACATTGTCCATCATTTCAAGCTGCTGGTTTCTTAGCTGAACGTATTGGAGTCAATCCAAACTCCTTCAGTTTTTCCGACCCCGGATAGCCCCTCTCATCCCAGCCCATAATCCGGTAGAACTCTCTGATCATAGGCTCCATCCATTCATAAGGCTTGGAGGGTTCCTTGCCGGCGTTATATTCCCTATCAAAAAACATTTCCGGCAGCCGATCATCGGCAGCACTGGCTCCGTGACGCAAATTGAAAAGCCTTTCAAGGTTAACAATGCGTTCACCGGCAGAAAAAAGATCAGACACGTCCACGGCCTGTCCGAGCAAGGCTGTGACCAACTCCGCCTCAGCCACGAGGTCATAGGTACAAATCAAACACAGTGCCGGAAGCTTACACAACCCCAGACTATCCAGCACCACCCCGATAATCATCGAGCGTCTCACCAATTCGGCTTTGCCCTGAATCGATTTAAGATCGGCGGCTTTCGGGGAGCCAAACTCCTCACTATTCTCTTGGGGCAGCCATTTGTATTCCATGGTTGCATAAACATCATTAAAATCAGCCCCGCGGCTGGCAACTGCATATCCCAGGGCGGTGCCCATAATGTTGTCGGGATGATAACCGGAAAGCTCGAGTCCTTTGACATGGGCGGCATATTGTTCGGCACCACTGCCGATTTGTTGTGCCGCCAGGCGAACACCCCTGGCCAGAACTGCTCCGAATCCATCTCCAGAGCTCATCTGCTGGATAAGTTGTTCCATTGATTTGCCATTACCCCAGGTCAAATCAATACCGCCGGTATCTTTCAAAGTAAGGATACCCCGATCGTAAAGATCCATGGCAAAGGCAATAGCGCTTCCGGCTGAAATACTATCGATGCCCAAACGTGTACATAAATTATCCAGATAAACCAGAGTATCTAAATCGCTCAAGCCACACTTTGAACCCAGCGCCAGCATTGGTTCAAATTCGGGCCGAACCGCTTTGTTGCCCTTAAATCTGCCGCTGTTAAATTCCAGTTCGGCCTTACACTGAATCGGACAACGGGCGCATCCCCGGCGACGCGTAATGTTTTTTTCCAGATTTTTGCCATCGATTTGTTCAGCGGCCTCGAAATGAAAATCTCTGTAATTGCGGGTTGAGAGAATCCCTAGATCATCGGCCCATTTTACATAACCGGCGCCCCCGTGTTTCCTCACCGCTTTGAAATGGGGTGAATTTTTTATCTGCCATACATAACGCTTAATCGCTTCATGATCGCCATCATCTGAGCCCAAAGGATCCTTTTGCTTTTGCTCTTTGATAACAACGGCCTTCAAATTTTTTGACCCCATCACGGTACCCATTCCGGTGCGTCCGGCAACATGATCGCGGCCCGCTAATATGCAGCCAAACAGTGCAGCGTTTTCGGCCCCCGGACCGATGGTCAGAATTTTTAGCTTCTTACTGCTATATTTGGTTTTGAGTTGCTCCTGGGTCGTCCAGGTATCCAAGCCCCAGAAGGATTTGGCATTACGGGTTTCAATCTCCTCGCCATCGATCCAGACATAAACCGGTGCGGAAGCTTTGCCACGAATGATAAGCTGCTGGATCCCGCACGCCCGCAACTGGGGCCCAAAGCCACCACCCACATTGGAGCTGCCCAGCAATCCGGTAAGCGGTGACAGAGCATTGATATGCAACCGGGATGAAACCGGCGCGGTGGTTCCGGTCAACAAACCGCAGGACAGCGTCAGAATGTTTCCGGGGCTCAAGGGATCTGTCCCCGGCGGGATGTTATCATAGATGTATTTAACGTTTATCCCCCGACCGCCGAGATAGTTGTTCACCGACTCCTCAGGCATGGGACAAAATTTCGATTTGCCCGCTGTTAAATCGATTTCCAGTATGCGCCCGAGAAATGCCATTTCCTCAGACTTCTCCTTTTTAGATGAAATAGCACTAATGTCGAATTTATTTAGAAGCTATCTCAAAAATGTCTTTTGGCCTCCCGCCTTTTTCGGCGGGATTGGTGCCGCGTTTCAAATCCTCGACATACAGCAGTATGCCCCCGGTTTGAAACTCGGCCCCGCCGCGATCTTGAACCAAAATCCTATTTTTGAGATGGCTTCAAGAAAAATTTTACTATAGAGGATGCAATTCTTTTGTCAAGAACTACTGAAGGTTGCCGATCTTCTTTTCAACAGCATCCAAAATTTTGCCGCTGCGCATTAGCTCTTTTACCTCGGCAATGTCTTTAGATAAGATGCGATCTCGCTCCAGATGGGAGACGGCTTTCCGAATGGCCGTGTAAGCAGCCAGGGTTCCTTCACCCGGTTTCATATTGGTAAACAGATCCAACGCCTGGGCGGCACACAACAGCTCGATGGCAATAACATCTTCGGTATTGTCGATAATTTCACGACACTGACGCGCTGAAATGGTTCCCATCGAAACATGGTCTTCTTTGTTGGCGGATGTTGGGATGGAATCCACACTGGCAGGATGACAAAGGACTTTGTTCTCGGAAACCAGGGCCGCTGCCGTGTATTGAGCGATCATAAATCCCGAATTCAAACCGCCATCGCTGACGAGAAATGCCGGAAGTCCACTGAGCATCGGGTTCACGAGGCGTTCGATCCGTCGCTCTGAGATATTTGCCAGCTCCGCCACCGCCATAGAAAGAAAATCCATGCCCAGAGCAACCGGTTGGCCATGAAAATTACCTCCCAGTAAAAAATCCTCTGAATCGGAAAAAATAAGCGGGTTGTTGGTGGCAGAATTCATCTCCGTTTCGATAACGTTATGACAATACCGGATGGCGTCTTTGGTGGCACCGTGCACTTGAGGGGAGCATCTCAGCGTATACGCATCCTGGATGCGCGAGCAGTCTTTGTGCGAGGTGATGATTTCGCTGTTGCGGGTCATACGCTCCATATTATCGGCAGAAGCACTTTGTCCGGGATGGGGCCTTACCTGGTGAATTCTGGCATTAAATTCAGTTCGGCTGCCCATCAAGACTTCCAGGCTCATGGCGGCTGCAATATCGGTCAACTTGCAAAGCCGGATGGCATCATAAACGGCCAGCCCTCCGAGGGCCGTCATGACTTGCGTACCGTTCACCAGCGCCAAACCCTCCCCGGCCTCCAAGTGAAGGGGCTTTAATCCGCATTTGCTTAATACCTGCTTTCCGGTCATACGCTGGCCTTTATAAAAGGCCTCGCCCAATCCCAGCAAAACCAGAGCAAGATGTGCCAATGGCGCCAGATCTCCGCTGGCTCCCACGGACCCTTTTTCGGGTACAACCGGATAAACTCCCCAGTTGAGTAAGGCAATCAGATGCTCGACAGTTTCAATTCGAATACCGGAATGGCCCCTGGCTAGATCTTTGATGCGCAAAGCCATGATGGCACGTACGGTTTCCTCATCCAGAGGTCTGCCTACACCGGCAGCATGGCTCATGAGAATATTTTTTTGAAGTTGTCGGGTATCTTTGCGGGAGATGGCCACATCGCTGAGGGCACCAAATCCGGTAGTCACCCCGTAAATGGTTTTTCCTTCGACAACCCATTGATCCACGAGTTTGCGGGTCTGGCGGATTTTCTTTTCAGATTCCGGTGTCAATTTTATTTTGGCGCGATATCTGGCCGCAGCCACCAGATCCGCCAACGTCATGCCATCTATTCCGAGAAAAATAGTTTTCATGGTCGATTTCCCTCATTTCCAGGGTTAAAATCAAAACTAAAGCCCTACTAAAGGTCAAAGCCTTTTTACCCCCTCCTTCAATCCCTCCCGCCAGGGGAGGGAAGCTAAAGCTCCTCCCCCTTGACTCCGGTCTATACAACGGGGGAGGCACGCTGGGGTGGAATAAGATCAGGTAATTTATCAGTCGTTTTAGGTTATAGTTCCGTTAAAAATTGACGGACTTTTGCCTGAATACCGTAAATATCGCTAAAGTAAAAGTCATTTTATTTCAAGCCTGAAATCCGTGCAAGCCCGGTTTAATAATCAGAAACGCAACGCTTATTTCTTTTGATACACTTCTCTCTTTCTTTTCGCGGGAAAAACTGCTACCCTCCGTTAACCATTTTTTTGCGGTTTACCGGCGGTATCCCGGGGGAGGAATAAATATGAATAGGAAATTAATTGCGATCGGGTTCGGACTTGTCGCTGTTCTATTGATTTGGTCAGGGATTTCAATCTATCCAGACTGGCTGTGGTTTGAAAATTTAGACTTTTCGCCGGTTTTCTGGACCATGCTTTTGAGCAAATTCGGGTTTGGTTTGATCATATGGTTGTTTTTAATTCTTATCATCAGCCTTAACCTTTACGTCGCCAGACGGCTACACCCAAGCACAGGGCCGGGGCTGGGCTTTAAAGCGGCCGACGATTATGTGGCCCAACTGGGTCTATCCGGCAGGGCCTTAAATTCACTGCTCATCGCCGCTATCCTGATTGCCAGTTTTTATATTGCCTCAAAGGGCGCCGACCAATGGAATTTGCTCCTGCGCTATCTATACCAACAACCTTTTGGCGGAACGGATCCTATTTTTAGCAGGGACATCGGTTTTTATCTGTTTTCGCTTCCCTTTTACCTGTACGTTCGAGATGGGCTGCTCGTTCTTTTCGTGGCGGCCGGCCTGGTCACCATGGGATGGTATCTAAAAAATGGCGCCCTCCAAATAGAAGGGGATTTCAGTCAATTAGAGGGTGCTGCACCCACTTTGCCTAAAATTAGCATTGCGCCAAATGTCAAAAATCACCTGATTTTCCTGGCAGGCATCATCGTTCTACTCCTGGCCTGGAGTTATCATCTAAAAATATATGGACTTTTGTATTCTACCCAGGGACCTGCCTTCGGTGCCAGCTACACCGATGTCCATATCAAGATCCTGGTCTATAGGGTTTTGATGATTGTTTCTTTAGGCTTTGCCGTGGTTGTTTTTTTCAGCGCCTTTAGATTTAGGTTGAAATTACTCTGGCTGAGTGCAGCAATTTGGCTGGGGGCTGTGTTGGTGTTCGCCGGTCTGCTCCCCATCCTGGTGCAAAAATTTGTGGTGAAACCCAATGAATTGGCCAAAGAATCACCCTACATCGCCCACAACATTGATTCTACCCGTAAAGCCTACAATCTGAATGAGATAAAAGTCGTCAATTTTACGGTTAATGATCAACTGAGTGCTGAGGACCTCAAGCGGCATGATGCAACCATACAAAATATCAGAATCTGGGACGAAAGGCCTTTGCTTCAAACCTACAGGCAAATTCAAACCATACGGCTGTATTACGATTTTAACAATGTCGACGTAGATCGTTATCTCATCAACGGCCAGTATCGACAGGTCATGCTGGCCGCACGGGAGTTGATGGTCGATCAATTGCCACCCCAGGCAAATACCTGGGTCAACAGACGCCTCATCTATACCCATGGCTATGGATTGGCCTCGAGCCCGGTCAATGAAGTGACCGGGGAGGGACTGCCCCGCCTCTTCATCAAGGACCTGCCGCCTTCGTTTGAACCTGACCTGAAAATCGAGCGCCCCGAAATTTATTATGGTGAAAAAACGATTGCGTATGTCCTGGTAAAGACCAAGACCCAAGAATTTGACTACCCCAAGGGGGACAAGAATGTCTATACCATCTATCAGGGCAAGGGCGGGGTGCCGATCAAATCGTTTTTTAGAAGACTTTTATTTGCCATAGAATTTATGGATCCTCAGATACTTTTTACCACGTATTTAAGCCCGGAGAGCAAAATAATGTATAACCGCCGGATCGGCAGGCGGGTGGGGTTGATCGCCCCATTTCTCGATTATGACGGCGATCCCTACCTGGTTGTTTCCGGCGGAAGGCTCTACTGGATTCAAGACGCCTACACGACCTCTAATATGTATCCCTATTCTACCCGGTCTTTGGGCCGTTTCAGAAACAAAAGTCTAAACTACATCCGAAACTCCGTCAAGGTAACTGTCGATGCCTATAATGGGGATGTGGTTTTTTACATTATTGACGAAAAAGACCCTGTTGTTAAAACCTATGCGCGTATATTTCCCGATCTGTTCAAGCCTTTCGCGGAAATGCCGGCTGATCTGAAAAAGCACATCCGCTACCCCAGGGATCTGTTTAAAATTCAGGTGGGAACATACACGAAATATCACATGGAAGATGTCCAGGTCTTCTATAACCAGGAAGATCTCTGGCAAATTCCTGATGAGTTGTATGGTGACAGCCGACAGGAAATGGAACCTTATTATATCATCCTAAAGCTGCCCGAAGGGGAAAAAGAGGAATTTCTCCTGATGACCCCCTTCACACCTTCCAAGAAGGATAATATGATTGGCTGGCTGGCGGCCAGAAATGATCTACCCAACTATGGCAACCTGTTGGTCTACAAATTGCCCAAGGAAAAACTGGTCTATGGGCCGATGCAGATTGAAGCCCGGGTGGATCAACAAACGGATATTTCCCGGGAGTTGAGCTTATGGGGTCAGAGAGGCTCGAGAGTCATCCGTGGCAATCTGTTGGCCATCCCTCTCGGTGAAACATTTATCTATGTGGAACCGGTTTATCTGGAAGCAAAACAGGAAGAAAGCGAAACATCTCCTAGCGGACAAACCCAGCGAGGCGTCAGGTCGGTTGCTTCAAAAAAGGACACATCCAGGGCGGCGTCCTTGCCGGAATTAAAGCGGGTGATTGTCGCTTTCGGCAATCGCTTAATTATGGAAGAAAATCTGGACAAGTCCTTGCGCCGGGTTTTGGGCGGGCAGATGATCCCCCAGCCATTGGCTTCCCCATCCCCAGCTCAAACTCAGGATATCTCTGATCTCGGCGTGTTGGCTCTGGAGCACTATAATAAAGCCAAAGATTACTTGCGCCAGGGAAACTGGGCTGAATACGGCAGGGAACTGGAAAACCTGGAGAAGATCTTAAAAGAAATATCCGCCGTAACAAAGGAAAAGAAAGAGTAAGAAATCCAGTCCCAGCCCCCGGCTCATAAGACCTGAGGCCCGGATAGAGCACCGTGCGTTATATGAATCCCCGAAGGGAATTTGCCGTGCTTTACCCCAGCCGCTGAATTCCACACCAATCCAAGAGCCATCACCATCCAAAACTATTTTCTTTCATTTTATATAAATTTATGATTAATTTCAGATATATAACCCTCACTTTGGAGGTACGAAAATGTTTGAAAATAGCGAGATTGCCAAATCCATGAATATTCATTTGGGCGAACTATTCCAGGAGCTGCCCGAAATGCCGCAATTCGTTCCCGGCATTCGGAGGGCACCCGCCCGCCACTTTGGACTCAGCCAGACAGATACCGAACTCGCTTTAAAAAACGCCCTGCGCTACATTCCAGAAAAATGGCATCAAACCCTGGCGCCCGAATTTCTGAATGAACTTTTGTCGACCGGTCGAATTTATGGATACCGCTTCAGGCCCAAAGGCCATATTAAAGGTAAACCCATCGATGCCTATCAGGGCAACTGCATCGAAGGTAAAGCCTTTCAGGTAATGATCGACAACAACCTGGACTTTGACGTCGCCCTGTATCCCTATGAACTGGTAACATACGGGGAAACCGGGCAGGTGTGTCAGAACTGGATGCAATATTGCCTGATAAAAAAATATCTGGAAGAATTAACCTCGGACCAAACTCTTGTGGTGGAATCCGGGCATCCGCTGGGATTGTTTGCATCGTGCCCGGAAGCACCCCGTGCAATTATCACCAACGCCCTGATGGTCGGATGCTTTGACGATGAACAAAACTGGCATCGCGCCATGGCGATCGGGGTAGCAAATTATGGCCAGATGACCGCCGGTGGCTGGATGTACATCGGGCCCCAAGGAATTGTACATGGCACTTACAGCACGATCCTCAACGCCGGACGCGCAAAGCTCGGGATACCGGCAGATCAGGATCTCAGCGGGCGCCTGTTTGTTACCTCTGGCCTGGGGGGCATGAGCGGGGCCCAGGGCAAAGCCGTCGAAATAGCCAACGGTGTCGGCATCATTGCCGAAGTCGATTTCTCCAGAATCCAGACGCGTCTGGAGCAGGGGTGGATCAGCAGCGTCGTCGAGGATGCACCGGAGACATTCAAACTGGCCAAAGAACATCAGCATAAAAAAAAGGGCATCGCCATTGCTTTTTACGGTAATGTGGTGGATCTGCTGGAGTATGCGGTGAAAAACAACATCGCCATTGACCTGGTTTCCGATCAAACCTCCTGCCATGCGGTCTATAATGGTGGATATTGCCCCCAGGGTATTTCATTTGAAGAACGAACCGAGTTGCTGAAGTCCGGACATGCGGGATTCAAGGAAATGGTAGATGCCTCGCTGCGGCGCCATTATGAGCTGATTAGAAGTCTGGTAGATCGCGGAACCTATTTTTTCGATTACGGAAACAGCTTTTTGAAAGCGATTTATGACGCCGGTGTGCAGGATATTTGCAAAAACGGAAAAGATCCCATGGATGGATTCATCTTCCAATCCTATGTGGAAGACATCATGGGACCGATACTGTTTGACTACGGATACGGCCCGTTCCGCTGGGTGTGCCTGAGCGGCAAGGAAGAAGATCTCTTAATAACCGACAAAGCAGCCATGCAATGCATTGATCCAGATAGAAGATTTCAGGATAGAGATAATTATGTATGGATCAGAGATGCCGCCAAAAACAAACTGGTTGTCGGCACCAAGGCACGAATTCTGTACCAGGATGCCGTGGGAAGAACGACGATTGCGTTAAAATTCAATGAATTGGTCAGAAAAAATGAGATCGGTCCGGTTATGCTCGGCAGAGATCATCATGACACCGGTGGTACGGACTCGCCCTTCAGAGAAACAGCCAACATCAAAGACGGCAGTAATATTATGGCCGACATGGCGACCCAGTGCTTTGCCGGAAATGCCGCCCGCGGGATGAGCCTGGTGGCATTGCACAATGGCGGTGGCGTTGGTATCGGTAAGGCCATCAACGGCGGCTTCGGGCTGGTGCTGGATGGAAGCAAACGGGTGGACGACATTATCAAACGCGCGATCCCCTGGGATGTGA
>JASFPE010000174.1:0-9798 GCA_050116155.1 Desulfobacterales bacterium | reverse complement strand
TATCTGGTTATCTTTAAAAAGCAAGTGAGATCGATTTCTGGATTCCCGCTCCCGAGACTGTGTCGCAATTCAAAAAAGCGCTCAAATTCTGTCTGTCATGCCGGAGTCGATCCGGCATCCAGTAACAAAATAGTCTGAAAAAGCACTGGATAGCGCTAAAGCTTCACTTCGTGCCCGGGTCAAGCCCGGAATGACAAAAACAGCAAATGCGTGGTTTTGCTAATTGCGACACAGTCTGTTTCGCCGGGATGACAAAAAAACGAGAAAAGTGACTTTTTACGAAACCATCAATATTGGAATTTGAGATTTATTTGTTATTTGGTGCTTGTAATTTGGGATTTTATTAGTCAGTGCTTTGGGTTTGATCACGGATCTTGACACTGACTGTGATTTTCGATAACAGTACAAAATTATTATGAAAAATCAAATAATAAGGGGTGATTTCATGGCATCGATTGACGAGCAAATCCTCAGAGCAACAAAAGAAATTGTGGTAAAATTTATCGAAGGCGGCAGGATTTCCCCCACGGGCTTCCATGAGGCCTTCAAAGGGATCTACAATACGGTCTCAGAAACGGTTAAGGGTTCGGTTAAAGCTTCGGAGGCAGAAAGCCCCGAAGAATAAAGTTTGGTGTTTAGTGTTTGGTGTTTAGTGTTTGGTGTTTGGTGTTTAGTATTCTAACATGCCGATATCTAGTCATATTTTCCATACGTTATCCTAAACACAAAATACGAAACACAAAACACTTGATGAATTCGATTTTTTTACGAATTCATCAATCTTCAATCCTAGTGGGCTTCGGCCCAGTTTGGGCCATACGCCATATTCACCTTCAGCGGCACTTTAAGCTTCCAGACACCTTCCATGATCTCTTTGAGCAGATGCGTTACGGCGTCGATTTCATCCGGCGGCACTTCAAATACCAGTTCATCATGAACAGTCAGGAGCATGGCTGACTGAAGATTTTTCTCCCTGAGGCTTCTGTCCACCTTGATCATGGCCAGCTTGATGAGATCCGCAGCAGAGCCCTGAATCGGGGTGTTCACTGCGATACGCTCGACGGCCTGACGAATAATATTGTTTTTACTGTTTATATCCGGCAGCAGACGAATTCGACCCAAAAGGGTGCTGGCTTGCATGGTCTTGCGGGCATCGGCAATGGTTTGATCTAAATATTGTTTAACGCCCTGATAGCGCGAAAAATAGTTTTCAATATACGTTTTGGCCATCTTCTGGCTTATCTCCAGCTGTTTGGATAACCCAAAGGCGCTCATCCCGTAAATGATACCGAAATTGATCGCCTTGGCCTGACGCCGGAGTTCAGCACTGATCATCTCGGGTGAAACCTGAAACACTTCACACGCTGTCCGGGTATGAATATCTTCATCATCTAAAAAGGATTGTATCAAAATTTGATCATCCGAATAATGCGCCAGAATTCGGAGTTCCACCTGGGAGTAATCTGCAGACACCAAATGCCATCCTTTTTGCGGGATAAATGCTCTGCGAATCTCTCTGCCTTCATCGGTTCGGATCGGGATATTCTGCAGATTTGGATCGGAGCTGCTCAATCGGCCCGTGGCGGTGACCGTTTGATTGTAAGAGGTGTGGATACGTCCGGTTTCAGGATGAACCAGGTCAATTAACGCATCCGCATAGGTAGATTTCAGCTTGGACAGGGTTCGATGTTTCAATACCAGAGCCGGCAGTTCATGGTGCTGGGCCAATATCGTCAGCACATCCACATCCGTTGAATATCCGGTCTTCTTTTTGGTTTTTTTCTGCACCGGCAATTGCAGCTTTTCAAATAAAATGCGCCCCATTTGTTGAGACGAATTGATGTTGAATTCTTCGCCGGCCAAACCGTATATGCTGCCCTCGAGGGCATCCAGCTGGTGTTCAAATGATTTGGATAACTCGTGAAGGCGGTCAACATCAATAAGGGTGCCACGCATTTCCATCCGCATCAACACCGGCACCAACGGCATTTCGATATCTTTTAGCAGTTTCGTCAGGCCGATCTCTTTCAGTCTGGGTGCCAGAGCATCTTTGGCCATTAGCGTAATGTCGGCATCTTCGCAGGCATACGGTACGGCTTTCTCCAGAGGCACCTCGGAAAATAAGACTGCCTTTTTACCTTTTCCGGCCACCTCCTCATAGGTAATGGTCTTGTGGCCCAGAAAATCAAGGGCAATTTGATCCAGATTGTGGGCACGTTTGGATGGATTTAACAGATAAGATGCCAACATGGTATCAAAGGTAACACCTGCCAGCTCGACACCATGGCGGGCCAGAACCATCCAATCATATTTGATATTTTGCCCAACTTTTTGAATATCGGGGTTTGCAAGCACCGCTTTCAGACGATTTAATACCTCAGACAGCTTCAACTGCTGCGGTGCCCCGAGATAATTATGCCCACAGGGAATATAAAAGGCTTCGTGTGGTGCGAGGGCAAACGATAATCCAACAATTTTGGCCATCATCGGGTTGGTTGATGTCGTCTCGGTATCCAAGGCAAAAATTTTGGCGGATTCAAGCCGGCCGATCAGATCCCCCAGCATACCCATATCGGTTACGGCTGTATAGCGTTTGTCGCTAAGATCCGATTTGGCGGTTACGGACTGCTGCAGCTGTCTAAACTCGAAAGTTTGAAATAACTCCGAAAGAGCACCTGTGTCAGGTGCCTGAAGGGAAAAGCCCTCTATGTCAACAGACACCGGTGCCTGGGTGTCAATCGTAACCAATTCTTTGCTTAACAACGCCTGTTCTTTATAGGCCATCAGGTTTTCGCGTTGCTTTTTTTGGGTGATGGATTCCACCTCTTGATATACGTGTTCCATATCGCCATAGGTTTTAATTAAACCCAGGGCCGTCTTATGGCCGATACCGGGAACTCCCGGTATATTATCGGCGCTATCTCCAGACAATCCCATCACATCAATCATCTGGTTCGGCTCAACACCAAAATCTTCTCGAATGGTTTGGATATTGATCGTCTTGTCTTTCATGGGGTCCCAGATTACGACGTTATCCGAAACCAATTGCATGAAATCCTTATCTCCCGTAACCATGACAACTGAAAACCCATCCTTTTTGGCCAAACGGGCATAGGTGCCGATTAAATCATCCGCTTCAAATCCCTGTAATTCAATAATTGGCAGATTGTATGCTGCGGTAACGTTTTTTATATATGGTATTTGAACCGCCAGGTCTTCCGGCATGGGGGGGCGATTGGCTTTGTACTGCGGGTAAAGTTCATGACGGAAGGTGGGGCCCTTGGCATCAAAAAACATGGCTGCAAATTGCGGATTGCGATCTTCCATTAATTTTATGAGTATTCGCGTAAAGCCGAATATGGCATTGGTAGGCAGGCCTTTTGAATTGGACAGACTGTGAATAGCATGGTAGGCCCGGTAAATGTATGCGGTACCATCGATCAGATAAATTACTTTTTCTTTCTTCATTGTAAGCTCCGGTTCTAAAATACCGTTCAAGCGGGCTTCAAGGTTTAGGGGTAATTCGGTTTCAGGTGTCGGGTGTCAGGCTCAATTGGGTTTCAGGTGTCAGGTTTCAGGTGTCAGGAATCTCAATTCGGAATATCGAATTCGGAATCCGGAAAACAAAACACAAAACACGGAACACGAAAGACGAAATCGAAATTCTTTGAACCTTGAGACTTGCGCCGTGCGTCTGCTTTTTTGCCTCAAACCTCTAACCTCTAACCAAAAGCCTTTTATTTTGGCCTTTAACCCCTTGCGCCACGCCCCATGCCCTATGCCCTATGCCTGCAGTTTTCTGACACCCGACACCTGAAACCTAAAGTCCGTAACTTGCAGCGCGACCCAAGTTGACATATTGACCCGCCTGCATTAAGATTTTTCAACATAACTGCAGAAAAATCTATACCATTAAAGATGACAAACAACAAGAACCATGAAGACCGCTTCACCGCAAAGCAGTTACCGTAAAAAGAGGCGTCGCAGGCACATGGAAGACTGTCACTGCTGCCGCAGCGAATTCCCATTTTGCTGGGGATGCAGATGCGGTTTCCGAATTTGCCAGGAGTGTATGGAAGAAAACCTTTGGGGGATGTCATGCAATGGCATCACCTGGCAATGCCCTGACTGTGGTGAGCAAAACGGTTTTGGAAATCAGTGAAGAATTTATTTGCAAATCCTGAAAAAACTATTAATGTACATGAAGCGTACAATTAATCCGCACTATCATCTATGCGATTGAGGAAGAAAAGCGATATGTCCGATAAGATCATCTCGATTGAAGAAACGGAGGGGACTTTCAAGTTGTCTCTCCAACGAATCATGCGCATGGTTCCCGATCGGGATCGGCATGACAAAAAACTGCAGCGCCTTATTGCTTTTCGCTTAAAGCTGGACGGCGAAGCGACCCTCAGCGAATATTTGATTCGAAAAATCAGAGACGCTATCAAATGTTCGTATACCGGAAGCCTGTATGATTTTCTGAAAGATGATCTGAAACAAAAAGAATGCACCGCTATAGACGAAGAACCAACACCACCCGGAGCAGCGTAATGCACTACGAAGGCACCATTATCCGGCCCCCCAGTGAGGCCAATAGTATCTTGATTCAGGTGACCGTGGGTTGCTCGCGTAATAAATGTACGTTTTGCGGCACTTACACGGGTGAGCGGTTTCGCATAAAGCCCGAATCCATCATCATGGAAGACATCGCATTTGCCGCGCACTATTGTAAACGTCAGCGCCGCGTATTTTTATGTGATGGGGATGCGCTGATTATTCCCCAAAAACGACTTTTGAAAATTCTTCAGGAAATAGAAAACCAGCTGCCCTGGGTCACGCGGGTGGGCATCTATGCCAATGCCAAAAGCCTCAAAATGAAATCCCTTGATGAACTTAAAATCCTCCGGGAACATGGTCTGGGAATCATCTATATGGGCCTTGAAACCGGTGATGATCTCACCCTGAAAAAAATCAACAAGGGCGTCCAGGCTCAGGATATGATCGCGATGGGAAGAAAAGCTAAAGCTGCCGGCTTCAAGCTCTCGCTTACCGTGATACTGGGTATTGCCGGCCGCCAAAGATCTCAACACCACGCCAAAGAAACCGGCAGGGTGCTATCGGCCATCGATCCCGATTATGTGGGGGCTTTAAGCTTGATGCTGATTCCCGGAACACCTTTATTCGAGGATTATGAAGCAGGCGATTTTGCATTGCTTGAGCCCAGGGAGATGCTGGCGGAATTGAGAACGATGATCGCCAGCACAAACCTGAATCAAGGGCTTTTTCATGCCAATCACGCTTCCAATTACCTGCCCATCAGGGCCAGAATGCCAAAAGAAAAGGCAGCCATCATCAATCAAATTGACCAGGCCCTGGCCGGCAAAATTGCATTGAAGCCGGAATTTCTGAGGGCGCTGTAAATTCAATTATCTGATTTAAAGTAACAATTGTAGTATATTGGGTTTTAAAAAGATTTCTAAGTTTACTTCAGGGATGGAATAATGGAATATTGGAATGATGGGCACGCAGTGAAGCTTTAGCGCTATATTGTTTTTAAGGATATAATCAATCTTATATTTTATTGGTCAAAACAAAATCTGCCGTTAATCCATCGGCCCATTTTTTCAAACCCATTATTCCATTATTCCAGCATTCCAACATTCCATTTCTGGTGGAGCCCTCTAGTTTGAATTTTGAAGGAAGGAATTTTATGGATTTGAAATTGCTCTTGACAACTTTTGGTCTGGTCTTTCTGGCGGAACTTGGCGACAAGACTCAACTGGCAACATTTTGTTTCTCCGCCGATTGTGATTCCCGAACATCGGTTTTTCTGGGCTCTGCCGGGGCCCTTGTGCTGAGTTCATTCATCGCGGTATTATTCGGCGCAGCCGCCAGCCGGTTTATCCCGGCAAATTATGTCAAAATCGGTGCCGGCCTATTTTTCGTTCTTGTCGGTTTATGGATGCTGTATTCATCTACCCGGTCTATTTGGGCTGCTTGAGCACATCGGTGGGTTAACTGATATTTATTTGTTATTTGGGTATTGTAATTTGGTGCTTTACGAGTTTATTTTAAGAAAGGCCTATATGATGAAACACCTTTACACCGTCATACTTCTTGCGGTGGCTATGGGGTCTAACGTGCAATCTGAGACGCTTCAGCCGCCGGAGCCGAATACATTGCCCGCATTGATGGCCAGCGTCAGAATTACCGGATCACTTGAATTTTGCGGTGAGCCGGTATCACTGGAAGATCCGGAAATCCGAGAACGTCTGGAAAAAGAGCTGCTGCTGACCATTTGGGATCGCCCCCAGGTGGTTCTGTGGATAAAACGTTCTCCGCGCTATCTACCACTGATTGAAAAAGTGCTGAATGAAAACGGATTGCCGGACGATCTAAAATATATCGCCATTATTGAAAGCGCCTTGAGACCCCATGCCGGCTCCCGCAAAGGCGCGATCGGTTTCTGGCAATTTATGGATTCGACCGGTCGAAGATACGGGCTGAAAATAGACTCGGAAAAAGATGAGCGCAGAAATATATTTCCCTCAACTCAGGCGGCCATTGCTTATTTTAAAGATCTCTATGGCGAATTCGGATCATGGACCTTAGCGGCTGCGGCTTACAACATGGGAGAACAGGGGCTACAGTCGGAAATTTTAGCCCAGAAGACCAACAATTTTTACCATCTTTACCTTCCGCTTGAAACCCAGCGATATATCTTCAGAATTCTTTCGGCCAAATTGATTTTATCGAATCCACAAAGATTTGGATTCCAATACAACCCGGAAGATTTATACCCTCCGCTGAGATTTGAGCGCATTAAAGTGGAGTGTTTCCAGGAAACCCCGGTACTAATTATTGCCCAGGCTGCAGGGACTCATTTTAAAGTCATCAAGGATCTCAATCCTGAAATTCGTGGACATTACCTGGCTGCGGGAAGCCATAGCATTTTGATACCTGAAGGGGCTGGTGAAAAATTTCACGCCAACTTTGACCGTCTGGTCGATCAATGGGTTTCCGAAAAGCAAGAGCGCGTCTATGTGGTAAAACCTGGCGATAATCTGTCCAGCATTGCCGAACGCTTTAATGTTCCGTTGCCGGCACTAATCATTTGGAACCGGCTGGAAAATAAAAAACACATTCACCCCGGCGACCGGTTGGTGATTCATGCAGTTGAATTCGATGTTGATGAGGTTGAAAAAGAACAGTAGTAGAATGACACGAAATCAGGGTCTTGCTGGTGGCACCTTAATTTTCCGTTTATCGGGATCCCCGTGCTGGCGATAGAAAATGGCGACATGGCCGATGATCCCGACCAACTGACAGGCCGTGGCGGTTTCAATCAGCTCTACGATTTGCATTTTCTCAGTCTTTTTCTTAAATTCGTTGAATTTCACCTTAATAAGCTCATGTGCATTAAGTGCGTCATCGGTTGAGTTTGCCACCTGGTCTGTCATGCCTTTTTGACCGATAAAAACCACCGGTTTTAAATTGTGGGCAAACCCTCTTAAATATTTCTTTTGATAACTGGTTAGATTCTTCATTTTGAAATATTTATTATACTTCTGGATTTAAATAGTAAATCTCTTTTTTAGAAACACGCTCATAAAAAGCTTGATTTCTGATTTTTTAAAAGATCATCAATCTTATAAACAGAATAAAGGAGATGCAACGATGTCAAAGACGGTCTATCTCAAGGAAGCTGAAAAGTTTGAAATTCAAGCCTATAAACGACCTAAAGACATTAAAACCCTGAGAAAAACACATGTTTCTTTTTCAGGATCCCCCAAAATGCACCCCTATGATTCCGAGAAGGTCATCTTGGTAGCCGATCCCTATAGTACCCAAAATACCTATTACGAATTCTATAAGAATGACGTCTCTTATGTGGAAGAACTACCCAATATCGTCGATCAAGACGGCCAGGCCGTTACCATGGTGAGGATTTGGATAAAAAAGATGAGTGTCGGCGTGCGATGCTCTCCTTTTGTTGTTAATGATATTGGAAATCTGGCATAGGAAACGGGCATATTGCATGGCGTATTTAGTCGCTGTGGGGACGTTTTACAAAGCCGAAGCTGATAATGATAATTTTCGCCTTATCCAATCACGTATTCCAATCGAATTTGAGTTTGCCGGCTGCATATTGTGTGTACTTTCCATGATATGTTGACATATTGTGGTTTTTCAGGTAAATTCAGTTTTAAAATGCACAAAACAATTTTTGAGGATCTATTATGGGAGCTGAGCCAATAAAAGAAGACGTGTATGAATTTTTACGTGATATGCCCTGCCTGTTGTGCGAGGAACCTGAAGCTTACGTGGTGGGAAGCTTTGTACCGGAAAGCGCTCACCGCCATCAAAACAGGGGAAAAAAAGCACCGATGCTTTATTATGCGTTATGCAAGAAATGTTTTAACCAGGGACGCATACCGACCAGCCGCATCGAATCTGTTTATCGACAAAAAATGGCAAACTGGCGACTGGACGTAAACCACGAAGAACCAAATCCCAAACGCATCAAAATGGGTTAAATGCTTAACCGTTCAAATTAACTTGTCCGAAACCCTTTTCACCAATTAAAAAAGGCTCCATTCAAGGCGGAGCCTTTTTTATATCTGGTCATTCATAGATTTTCGTCGGGAAATCAAGGACTCTTTTTGATACGGCATCATCGCAAGGGATCCTTAAAGGGGGTTGTCATGGCTGCTTCAACTAGGATTATTGTAGAAATTCATACAATAAGACTTGATCGATTCGGTCTATTTGGAATATTCGAAAAACACGCGCTACCAATTGGCGCCGTTAGTTTGGTAAGCCGATTCAAACTAGTAACGATGATTTGATGTATAGAGAAATGATTAATTGATGCGTTGACAATCAAAATAATTGATGTTATTATGATTTCATGAGAACTACATTGACAATTGAAGACTACATTATGCGGGAACTAAAAGAAGAGGCCCATCGAACCGGTCAACCTATGAAGAAGGTCGTCAACGAGGTACTTCGTGCAGGTTTACACCATCTCCGAAATCCCGAGCCCGGAGAACCATACAAATGCAAGACTTATTCAATGGGATACCCGCCAAAGGTCAACTTTGATAAAGCCCTAAATATTGCTTCGGCACTGGAGGATGAGGAAGTTAATCGGAAGCTATCGCTCAGGAAATGAAACTCGTAGATCTCAATTTGTTGATTTATGCTATAAACCGTGATGCCCCTCATCACCTTGCGGCTCGCAAATGGTGGGAAGCCTGTCTGTCCGATGGTGAACCCATAGGTTTGGCATGGGCAGTCCTACTGGGGTTTCTTCGAATCACCACGAATGGCCGCATCATGCCGAATCCACTGGACTCGGATGAAGCGCTGGAGCTCGTCGATGATTGGCTGAAGCAACCCGGGGTATTTGTTGTTTCACCCACTGACAGGCACTGGGATATATTTCGCCAAATAATTGAGCCCTTGGGAACTGCAGGAAATCTTACAACCGATGCCCACCTCGCTGCACTGGCCGTTGAACATGGCGCAATGCTTTGCTCAACGGACATTGATTTTGCCAGATTTCAGCTCGTAAAATGGATAAATCCCCTGTCACCGGATGAATCACCTTCCTCCGGTTAGCAGCAGAATAATGGTTTTGGTGAAGGTAGTTTGAAATACTCAATTTATTTGTTTCAAGCTGGGAAAAAAATAGTAGTTTTCTCTTGACATAAGGACTATTCTTGATTATCTAAACTGGTTCCAATTGATCCCCAGTAGTCCGCCTCCGGCGGATTGGCAGAGTCCGCC
>JASFPE010000173.1:0-9899 GCA_050116155.1 Desulfobacterales bacterium | reverse complement strand
TTACAAAACGATTCCCCGACGTGTTGTCGGGCATCAAAAAATACACCCGGCAACCCGGGTGTTTATGGCGCTGCGCATCGCCGTCAACAAGGAACTTGAAATCCTTGACGACTTTATGGGCCGGGTGGCTGATTATCTCAACTCAAAAGGCCGCCTCTGCGTGCTGTCGTTTCACTCGCTGGAAGATCGCATCGTCAAACGGCATTTGAAGGTATTGGAAAAAGGGTGCATATGTCCGCCGAGGATGCCGAAATGCACCTGCAATAAAAAGCCGACAATTCGCCGGCTGACCAAACGCGTCGTGCGTCCCAAAAAGGAAGAAGTCTCCGCCAATCCAATGGCGCGAAGCACACGGCTGCGGGCGGCAGAGAAAATTTAAGCGTCAGAGGTTAGAGGTTAGAGGTTAGAGGTCAGAAAACAGAAGTCAGAAAACAGAAAACCAGCAATAAGACAATTGAAAAAGAAAAAGCGCAAAAAGCGCAATCCAAAATATGCGGCGATCTGGCTTATGATGATGGGACTCTTCATCGGAGAGCTTTTATTTTATACCTGGTGTCGTGTCCAGTGTGTCCAGGTGAAATATGCGATCTCCCAGGAAACCGAGAGACTGCAGCATTTGACGACACTGCGCGATAATCTGAAAATAGAGCTGGCGCACCTGAAATCGCCCCATCGCATCACGACAATTGCCCAGGAGCAACTGGGTCTGATCAAACCAGGATCCAGGCAAATGATAACCATTCCGTAAAAGCAATGGAAAAAAAATACATCAATCTACGAGAAATTTTAATCGGGATCATGTTCATCCTGCTGCTATCCATGGTGGGTGCCAGGGCGGTACAGGTCCAAATTTACGATGGTCCCTGGCTGTCGAAGCAGGCATCCAATCAATATGAAAGATCCTTTACCACCTTTGGTCGGCGGGGAACGATCTATGATCGAAACTTTCGTGAAATGGCGGTGAGCATTGAGGTAACTTCGATTGCGGCCTACCCCAGGCAAATCACCAATGTCGATGCCACTGCCAAGGCACTGGCAAAAGCACTGAAAATGAAATCCAGGCATATTCGCCAAAAACTGACAGCCGCCAAAAAATTTGTCTGGATCAAGCGGCAATCCACCCCCAAAGAAACCGCCGCCGTGAAAAAGCTTAAATTAGACGGTATCGATTTTGTGCCGGAATGCAATCGCTTCTACCCCAATACCACCCTGGCGGCCCAGGCGCTCGGTTTTACGGGCCTGGATGGTGATGGGTTGGAGGGCATCGAATTTTTCTACAATCGGGACCTTAAAGCAGAGCATAATAATTATATCGTATTTAAAGATGCACTGGGCAATGGGTTTAAGGCCGAAATCGATCCGGTTACCCTGAACAGAGGCAACAATCTGGTACTGACCATCGACAGCAATATCCAATTCATTTCCGAAACCGCCTTGCAGGAAACGGTGGATCAATATTCGGCCCGCTCGGGGATGGTCGTCGTTATGCAGCCCAAAACCGGTGCTATTCTGGCCCTGGCCCATTATCCATTTTTTAATCCCAACGCCTATACCGACTTTAGCAAAGAGCTCTGGCGCAACCGGATCATCACCGATGCGTTCGAACCCGGATCCACCATGAAAATTTTCAGTGCCGCGGCAGCCATCGAATCGGGCACGATTACGCCAAACACCATTTTTTATTGCGAAAACGGTGCCTACCGCATCGGCAAAAATGTGGTCCACGATATCAAACGTCACGGTTGGCTTTCATTGCAGCAAATCATTAAATTTTCCAGCAACATCGGAGCCGTTAAGGTGGGCGAAAAGATCGGACCCAGGCGGCTTTATCAAACCTTTCGTGCTTTTGGTTTTGGAGAAAAGACCGGATTTGATTCTCCCGGTGAAACCGCCGGCAGTCTTTCCCACTACAAACACTGGTCCAGCATTGACACCGGCGCCATATCATTCGGGCATGGAATTTCGGCATCGGCTCTTCAACTGATTCGGGCTGTCTCGGCCATCGCCAATGATGGAATTCTGATGAAACCGTATATCGTTCAGGCTGTCACGGATCGACAAGGCAGACCGATTAAAACGTTTAAACCCATAAAAATTAGGCGGGCCATTTCTGCGCAGACGGCCATGCGGGTTAAAAATATTATGAGGACCGTCATCAGCAAAGGTGGTACCGGTATGCTTGCAGCGTTGGACGGATATCATGCGTCCGGCAAAACCGGCACTGCCCGAAAAATCGATGACAGTGGGGCATACTCAACCGAAAAACACATTGCATCCTTTGTGGGGTTTGCTCCCACCGAAAATCCGGAAATAGCCATTCTGGTAATAATTGATGAACCCCAGAAAAAATATTACGGTGGCATTGTGGCTGCGCCGGTATTTAAACAGATTGCCCAGGATGCACTCAATTATTTGGGCATCCCGCCCCGAGGCACCATCAATAAATTACGGGTGGCCCGGGATAAAGAGATCAGAGGGTGAAACTTTCACGATTACTGAAATCCATCAATCCGATCAGGGTTTACGTCCCTGGCGCTCGCGGCGCAGGGACCAGCGCCCAGAATGAAAAAGACAGACATCTTGCGCATCGCGCTGAGCAAAACGCCGAAACGTCGGATGCAGAAATTGGCTCGATCCACTATCGGGCCCAGGAGGTCAAGCCGGATGGGATGTTTGTTGCCATACCCGGCAGCAGCGCCGATGGTCATGATTTCATTGATGAGGCCCTCAAGCGGGGGGCGGCTGCCATCGTCGTTGAAAAGGAAATTTACCCGCAAGCGTCTCAAAGCGACGGTCAGGCAAACACCGATACGGTTATGATCCAGGTATCCAATACACGCCAGGCCCTGGCAAATCTTTCGGCGGCATTTTATGAAAATCCGTCTGAACGCCTGGTTCTCATTGGTATTACCGGAACCAACGGCAAAACCACTACCGCTTATTTAATTGAAGGCATTCTGCAGCAGGCAGGTTACGCCGTCGGTGTTATCGGCACCATCAATTACCGATACGCGGGTAAAACATTCGATAACCCCATCACGACACCCGAGTCGCTGGATTTGCAACGAATTTTAGCGGAAATGTTGTCGACCGGCATCACGCATGTGGTGATAGAGGCATCCTCACATGCCATCGACCTTTATCGAATCCAGTGCTGCTGGCTTGATATCGCGGTGTTTACCAATTTAAGCCAGGATCATCTGGATTTTCATGGAGACATGCAGGCCTATTGGGCCAGCAAAAAACGGTTGTTCACCCATTATTTGGATAGTGGACCTAAAAAAGATCAAGCGCAGGCGGTTATCAATTGCGATAACCCTTATGGAAAAGAGCTGGTGCGACTGCTTAATATACCGCTGGTAACGACCGGCCGCGAAAACGGATGTGCCATCAAACCTGCTGCAGCCCGGTGTGAGTTGAGTGGTATCACGGGGACGATTGCCACTCCCGATGGCACTTTTGATTTTATTTCACCGCTGGTGGGCGAACACAATGTGGAGAATATCCTGTGTGCCACCGGGGTGGCAGCCGCCCTGCACCTGTTGCCGGATACAATGAAATCGGGGCTGGAAGCGCTTTCGCATATACCCGGACGTCTCGAGCGTATCGACAACAATACAGGGCGCTTCGTGTACGTCGACTATGCGCATACACCGGATGCCTTACAAAATGTAATCCACGCGCTGCGCAACATCACCACCCAAAGAATCATCTGTGTGTTCGGCTGCGGCGGGGATCGCGACAAGGCAAAACGTTCCATGATGGGAGAGATTGCGGCCAAACATTGTGATCTTTCGATTGTTACCTCGGACAATCCGCGCACCGAAGATCCGCAGATGATCATCGATCACATCCTTGAGGGAATCAAACGCGTTGGCGGACGCGCTTATTCCAGATCGGATGTAAAAAACGGTTTCAGCGGCAATGGATTTGTGCGGGAGCCGGACCGGCGCCGCGCCATAAAACTGGGGATTCAGATATCAAAGCCGGGAGATACCGTTCTGATTGCCGGTAAGGGGCATGAAACCTATCAGATTCTCGGCAAAAAAACCGTGGCGTTCGATGACCGTGAAGAAGCCAGGAAAGCACTAGTTCGGTTAGAGGCTGGAGGTTAGAGGTTGGAGGCAAAAAAAGAGCCTATTGCTGATGGCTCAAAGTTGAAAAAAGTGAAATGCACGAATATTTGTTTTACCTCAAACCTAAAGCGAAGCGCTCCTCCAACGATGGGAACTGATGTTGGTCTTACATAATTAATAGGCATTGCGTTACTTCAAATATTAAAAAACAATGACAACAAAAAACCCCATATCCTGGACAACCCGGGAAATACTCGAGGCCACCGGCGGAGTGCTGCTGTGCGGGGATCTGGATCGCCAATTTGGGGGGATCTCAATTGACTCGCGCAACATCACGCCAACAGATGTTTTTGTGGCAATTGTCGGTGATGTGCATGACGGACATGGCTTTGCAAAGGAGGTGATCGAGCGGGGTATTCAGGGTGTTGTGATCAATAAATCCAAGGCCGCCGAGCTCCCGGTCTCCAAATGGTGCGACCGGAATATAGCCTGTGCTGCCGTTGAGGATACCACATACGCTTTAGGGGATCTGGCTGCCTTTCACCGCAAACGCATGCCGGCTTCCATCATCGCCATCACCGGGTCCAACGGCAAGACCACCACCCGCAAACTGACAGCCGGGGTGGTGGCATCTCAATTCAAGACACTGTCAACGCGGGGCAATTACAACAACGACATCGGACTTCCTTTGACGCTGCTCAGGATGCACGCCGCGCACACCTGGGCCGTGGTTGAGCTTGGCACTAACAGCCCCGGTGAAATTGCACGTCTGGCCGAAATCTGCACACCTGATATCGGTGTCATTACCAACATTGGGCCGGCCCACCTGGAAAAATTGGGGACATTAGACGGTGTCTTGCGGGAAAAGGGAGATTTGCTCAAACAGCTGAAGCCCGATGGTAAGGCTGTATTAAATGCCGATGACCAAAGACTGATGCGGCTGGCAAAAAAAATTCGTAATCCAGTTATCCTTTTTGGTAGAGGGCAGGATGCCACCATCAGGGCCGAAGCGGTAAAAGAAAAAACAGGCGGTATTTCCTTTGATCTGGTGCTTCCAACCGCAAGGGTGCCGGTGAATCTCAACACTGCCGGTCAATTCATGGTGCCCAATGCGCTTGCGGCAGCGGCAGTTGGCTATCTAATCGGTCTGTCAGCCCCGCAAATTAAGCAGGCGCTTGAAGATTTTCGCCCGATCCCGGGAAGAATGAACGTCTTTCAAACCGAAAACGGGATTCATGTTATCGACGATACATACAATGCCAATCCAGATTCAATGAAAGTGGCAATCGGAACCCTTCAAACATTGAGTGCCAACCATCGTAAAATATTTATTGCCGGTGACATGCTTGAACTCGGCGATCAATCCGAAGCATTGCACAAACATGTCGGGAAACTGGCCGCTGCAGCCGGCATCGGCAGAATATATATCACCGGCGAATTTGCCGGGGCCGTGGCCAGCGGGGCTCAGAATGCTCAAATGAACGGCCGGTACATTTTTACCGGATCCAAAGATGAGATCCTTGAAGATCTGAAGCATTTCTTAAAGCCCGGAGATTGGGTCCTGATAAAAGGGTCCCGCGGCATGGCGATGGAAGACATCGTCAAGGGCCTTAAACAATGGGCAGGGATAGTAGGTAAGTAATTTTTTTCCAATTAATATCTATTTAGAATGAACAGCAGAACCGCAGAACAAGGAACCGCAGAATATCGAAGTAAAACATATATACTATTTTCTTTTTAAAAACTTCTGCGGTTCGAAATTCTTTTTCCGATATTCGATATTCAAAATAAAAAATGAAAAATATCCAGAAATATTGTGTAAAAAATAGCACATAAATAAATTTAAAGAGACGATCGATGCTTTACCATCTACTGTATCCGTTGCACACATATTTTTCGGTCTTTAATGTATTCCGCTACATTACATTCCGGACGATTTATGCCAGTTTAACGGCATTTTTTATCTGTTTTCTGCTGGGGCCATGGGTTATCCAAAAGCTCAGTATGATGCAGGTCGGACAGTATATCCGGGACGACGGGCCCAAAAGCCATCTCGATAAAGCCGGCACCCCCACCATGGGTGGTGTCTTGATTATTTTAGCCATCGTCGTATCCACCCTGCTGTGGAGTGACCTGACCAATACATTTATCTGGATCGTATTGTTTGTCATCATCGGGTATGGATTGGTCGGCTTTTTCGATGATTATCTCATGCAGATAAAAAAACGGAGCAAGGGTCTGAGTGTTCGCAACAAACTCGTGCTGCAATTCCTTCTCGCACTGATTGCCGGTTTCCTGGTCTATAACAGTCCGGATTTTTCAACCCAGGTAACCATTCCGTTTTTTAAAAGGCTGTCTCCGGACTTCGGGTGGGGATATATTCTGTTTGCGGCATTTGTGATTGTCGGCGCATCCAATGCCGTCAATCTCACCGATGGTCTCGACGGTCTGGCAATCGGCCCGTTATCGATTGCGGCGGCCACCTATATGATTTTTGCCTATGTGGCCGGGCATGTCAAAATCGCCGATTATTTACAAATCAATTATATCGCCGGTTCCGGTGAATTGACCATTTTTTGCGGTGCAATGGCCGGTGCGGGTCTTGGTTTTCTATGGTTCAACTCATATCCGGCTCAAATATTCATGGGTGATGTCGGCTCATTATCACTGGGCGCCGTGCTGGGCACCATCGCCGTGATCACCAAGCAGGAAATCTTATTGGCCCTGGTTGGGGGTTTGTTTGTCATTGAAGCGTTGTCGGTTATTTTCCAGGTCAGCTTTTTTAAAATGACAAATGGTCGCCGAATATTCAGAATGGCTCCGCTTCATCACCATTTCGAGCTCAAAGGTTGGCCGGAGCCCAAGGTAATTGTGAGATTCTGGATTATTGCAATTGCCCTGGCACTGATTGCGATGAGTACGCTTAAATTACGATAATAAATCGTTTTAATCATTTAATTGGTTACATTGGTTTGATTAGTTACCGGGATCTGGAATGCTTCAACAAATTGAACCAATAAAACCAATTCAACCAATTTAACATGAACCTTAAAAATAAAAAAATTCTGGTGGTCGGTCTCGGAAGAACCGGCCTGGCAGTGGCACGGTTTTTAACGCAAGCCCAGGCTGTTGTAATGGCGACGGACACCGCTGATGAAACGGTGCTGGGTGACCAGGTCCGGCAGATTAAGCAGCTGGGCATCAAAACCGAATTGGGTCAGCATCGCAACGATACATTCGAGAATGCGGACTTAATTGTGATCAGCCCCGGAGTTCCGCATACGATCGAACCCGTTATCAGAGCCCAGAATCGCGGTATTCCGGTCATCGGTGAAGTTGAACTGGCGTCGCGCTTCATCCGTGAGCCGCTGGTGGCGGTAACCGGTACGAACGGCAAAACCACCACCACCGAGCTTATCGGTGCCATGTTAAAAAACACAGGGCTCAAAGTATTTATAGGCGGAAATATTGGAAATCCCTTAATCGGCTATGTCGAAACAGGACAGGTGGTCGACGTTGTCGTCGCGGAGATCAGCAGTTTTCAATTGGATACAATAAAGCATTTTCGACCCAAGGTGAGTGTTTTGTTAAACATCAGCAAGGATCATCTCGATCGTTATCCGGATTTTGATGCCTATGCAAACTCCAAAATGCGTATATTCGAAAACCAGCAAGAGAATGATATTGCCGTGCTAAACGGTGCTGATGCCCGGGTGTACTCTCTGACCGGTCACATCAAATGCCAAAAGTTGTTTTACCCGAATCCGCAATCCAATGAAAACGGCGCACTTTTAGCGGACGACCGAATCACCCTAAAACTAAATAATTCCAAAAGATTTAATTCTCATTTCCGCATTCCGCATTCCGAATTCCGAATTCGACAATCTGTGGATACTGCCGCAGCCGGGTTTTTGGGTCGACACAATCTCGAAAACGCCTGTGCGGCGGTACTTGCCGCCTTGGCTGCCGGGGCAACCATCGAAGGTATTCAAACCGCATTGAATCAGTTTCAGGGCTCCGCACATCGACTGGAATATATAGAAACCATAAACGAGGCTCGCTATTTCAATGACTCCAAGGCAACCAATGTGGAAGCAGTTGTGCGTGCACTGGAATGCTTCGCGCAGCCGGTAATATTAATCATGGGGGGTCGCGACAAGGGCGATGATTTCAAAGCCCTGGGTGATGCGGTCCGCAAACATGCCAAAAAACTGATTGTCATGGGAGAGGCGGCATCTGCCATCAGCTCTGCCCTGACTCAGATTATCCCGGCAACTTCGGCATCATCAATGCAGGATGCGGTCCAGAAGGCCAATGAAGCCGCGGCACCGGGTGAGATTGTTCTCCTATCACCGGCCTGTGCCAGTTTTGATATGTACGACAATTATGCCCAGCGGGGAGATGACTTCAGAAAAGAAGTTGTGAAGCTTAAAAAAACCAATGAACTCCAATAAGCAGACTTCATATACGGCAGGATACGATGTCCAACTCCTGTTTCCAGTTCTCTTTCTGGTCGGCATCGGGGTGGTGATGGTCTATAGTGCGAGCTCGGCCCTGGCGTTGAAGAAATTTGGAAGCGATTATTTTTTTCTCAAAAAGCAGGCTGTCTTCGCCCTGATGGGTATCGTTATTTTGGTGGTTTGCCGACATTTTCCCTATCGCCTATATCGCCAGCTGTCCTATCCCCTGCTGTTGATTTCGCTGTTCTTGCTGATTGCCGTGTTGATCCCGCAGTTTGGCGTCAACGCCGGAGGCGCGAACCGTTGGCTCCGTATCGGACGTCTTACTTTTCAGCCATCTGAATTGGCCCGCATCGCGCTGGTGATTTATTTGGCCTATTCACTGGAAAAAAAGCAGGATCTGCTTAAGGATTTTTCGGTCGGCTTCGTGCCCCATGTGCTCATCCTCGCTATCTTCGCCGGTTTGATTTTTAAGCAGCCCGACTTTGGCTCGGTGGTCATTCTTGCTGCGCTCACCTGGTTGATGCTGTTCATCGGCGGGGTTCGTATCACACACCTGGCGACGGCGATTATGGTGCTGTTGCCGATAGGAATATATCTGCTGACGAGTGCCGAATATCGCTGGCGGCGACTTCTGGGCTTCCTTGATCCCTGGCAATATCCGGCAGATGAAGGTTACCAGATTGTGCACTCTCTAATGGCATTTGGCACCGGCGGGATCTGGGGTGCCGGTATTGGCAAAGGATACCAAAAATTATTTTATCTTCCCGAGCCACATACGGACTTTATATTCTCGGTGATCGGTGAAGAACTCGGACTGATCGGAATTCTGACGATTATCGGACTGTATGCCTGGATTATCATACGCGGAATTCAAATAGCGAAGTCCACAGAGGATTGCTTTGGATCCTTTTTAGCCGCCGGATTGACCGTCGCCATGGGGCTTCAAATCGTCGTCAATATGGGGGTGGCCCTTAGCCTGTTACCAACCAAGGGACTCACCCTGCCCTTTTTGAGTTACGGCGGAACGTCGCTGTTGTTGAACATGGCGTCCATCGGCATATTGATGAATATCAGCGCCTCAAGGCTGAAGGATAGTTATTAGTTATTTGTTATTCGTTATTCGTCATTTATTATTTATTATTTGCAGCTCAAATCACCGTCTCTTTGAATAACCAATAACTATTAACTAATAACAGACAGGTTCATGAACAACGTTGAACAAAACGGGAAAAATAGGGATGACGAAAAGTCCTTGAAGATTGTGATGGCCGGCGGCGGTACCGGCGGGCACCTATTTCCCGGGGTTGCCATTGCCCAAGAATTTATGGCCAGGAATTCGCAAAACGAGATTGTGTTCGTC
>JASFPE010000172.1:0-9945 GCA_050116155.1 Desulfobacterales bacterium | reverse complement strand
TCATTTCTGATGCCAATCAAGCGATACGATTATATGTTGATTATCGGCATATTCTGAAAAAAGATTAGGATATTCATTTAACAAATAGGACCTGAAATTTAATTTCTTGACAGGCGGATATATTTTGTTTAATAGGGCATTTAAGGTGCAAACGCTTAATAGGGAATCCTGTTGAAATCGGGAGCGGTCCCGCCGCTGTAACCCCGCCCTTCTCAATCAAAAGGGAACCCGTTTAGCCTTCGTATGCCACTGTTTCGTTTAAGCGATATGGGAAGGCTGCTGAACGGGCGGGGGAGCCAGAAGACCTGCCTTGCCAATTTTGTTATAGCCCTGCGGGTGACAGGGGTTGTGGCAACTCAACAAAGGGTTAAGAAAACTGGGTGCAGCCCTTCAAACTGGAATAGTTTGAAGGGCTTTTTTATTGATTCTGGCGTCGACAAAGAAATTGGCTGAAGTAATTTCAAAAGGGGGCACGCATATCAGTATAGACCAAAGGCGATTAGGAATCAGAAATGTCATTGGCAATGATTGAAAGATCACCAAAGAGATCCGAGGCGTTCAAGCCAGAACGGGCATTGAAAAATAGCTATACGAAAAGGTTAAAAAGAAGATGCTTCGCCTATGGCAATGTCTGATTCATGGGTGATGACGTCAATTCGGAAAGGAGGTGAAATAAAACTATTGTAATCACCATTTGATATCCTCAACCAAAATAATAATTGGCTTTATTCCATCTTGAACAACTAATAAAAGGAGAAGTCTATTATGAAACGAAAAGCAATGCTAACCTCAACGATCCTGTTGCTGATTGCCTGTTTCACCCTGTCTGCATTAGCGGCCGAGCACGGACACAAAAAGCCGCAAAAAAACGGCATCTTACTGGTTGCATTTGGCTCCACCATACCGGAGGCACAGGTTTCCTTTGATAATATCGATCGCAGCGTAAAGGCAGCATACCCGAATATCCCTATCCGATGGGCTTACACCTCTTCAATTATCCGAAAAAAACTTGCCAAAGAAGGCAAACATCTGGACTCACCTGAAGTTGCGCTGGCCAAAATGTTGGAAGAGGGGTTTACTCATGTGGCGGTTCAATCCCTGCATACCATCGGCGGTGAAGAGTTTCACGATCTCAGACAATCCGCTCAGGCGTTCCATTATCCAGGCGGATTTCAAAGGATCCTCGTGGGATACCCCTTGCTGGCGACTCAAAAAGATATGGAAAAGGCGGTTGGCGCCATTCTGGAAAATATTCCGAAATCTCGAAAAGAAGATGAAGCCGTCGTGTTGATGGGGCATGGAACCCATCACCCCAGCAATGCCTTTTATGCTGCCTTGATGTTCCAGGTTCAGCGCCAAGATCCCAGGGTCTTCATCGGCTGTGTGGAAGGATATCCCGAAATCGATGAGATCAAAGTATTGTTGAAGGAGAAGAACATCAAAAAAGCGTATTTAATGCCGTTGATGTCGGTTGCCGGTGACCACGCCCGCAATGATATGGCCGGACCCGAGGAAGACTCCTGGAAATCGGTTTTATCCGCGGCCGGCATCGAATGTGTGCCGATCCTCAAAGGAACCGCCGAATATGCCAATTTCGTTCAGATATGGGTGGATCATCTCGGCAGCGTGCTGTCGC
Source organism: Desulfobacterales bacterium (assembly GCA_050116155.1). Taxonomy (GTDB): domain Bacteria; phylum Desulfobacterota; class Desulfobacteria; order Desulfobacterales; family JAHEIW01. The sequence continues at coordinate 8,309 of JASFPE010000172.1, read as the reverse complement.
ATTTTTAAATTCTATGAAATTATTAGGGGATAAAGACACAATCATATCAATTTATTATTGACTGTGAGTCGAATAAACCATATATTTAGCTCAAATAATGCGGCGAATATGGTGTCTAAATGACTCACAGAAAACAATATATCTGGCAGAGATCTACGTGGCCGAAGTTTCAATGGGATAGTAATGCCTTGCTGAAATCTTTGGGCGATTGCCGTTTTCAGCAAGGCTCACTCTTAGCACAAATGCGTGAACTCGGCTTTGAAGTACAGCAGCAAGCTCGGGCCGAGGTTTTGATCGATGAAGCCCTGAAGACCTCCCAAATCGAGGGAGAACGACTAGACCCTAAGGCAGTACGCTTATCAGTAGCCAGACGGCTCGGTCTACCTTCTGCCGGATTGCCACTAATCAAGGACCAGCACGCTGATGGGGTAGTGGAGATTTTGCTGGATGCAACGATAAACTACGAGCAAGAGCTAACCCCTGAGCGACTGTTCGGCTGGCACGCAGCCCTGTTTCCGACTGGCTATTCCGGAATATACAAAATATGCGTGGCTCGCTGGCGCGATGACCGCAAAGGTCCAATGCGGGTGGTTTCCGGGCCCCTGGGTCGCGAAAAAGTTCACTTCTCTGCCCCCCCGGCTGATCGTCTGGAAAGCGAGATGAAAAGATTCTTTCATTGGTGGGAAAAAAGCAGACAAGAAATAGATGGAATCTTGCGAGCCGGCGTGGTCCATTTATGGTTTGCAGCCGTACATCCTTTTGAGGATGGCAACGGTAGAATTGCTCGATCTTTAACCGAAATGGCACTAGCACAAGATGAAAATCTATCAACCAGATGTTACAGCCTTTCCTCGCAGATAATGGCTGAAAGGAACGATTATTACCAGATTCTCGAACGAACCAACAAGGGAGACGGCGAAATTACCGAATGGCTTCAATGGTTCCTGGACTGCATGTCCCGGGCAATTTTTCGCTCAAACACGCTATTAGCCAATGTCATGCAAAAGGCTCGCTTCTGGCAACAATATGCTCAAACACATCTAAACGATCGTCAGCGCAAGGCAATCAATCGGCTGCTTGACGCCGGGCCGGGAGGTTTTGAAGGAGGGATGACGAATCGTAAATATGCCGGCATGACCCGTGTCAGCAGGGCCACGGCCCAACGTGATTTGGCCGATCTTGTGTCAAAAGGCATCCTACGGATAAACCCGGGCGGAGGAAGAAGTGCCAGTTATGATATCATTTGGGATGAAATTCAGATTAATAACAAGAGCTAAATATACACATTAATTGACTCAAAAATTGCGTCAAGTAGTCAGGCCTGTCTCAAATTCGAAGGAGAGGACATTTAGGCCAGAAATCATTGAGACTATTCCCAAAATGATTGATTCCACAGACCTTATTATCGGTCTCCTTCCTCTTTCCGCTTTCAGCATTCTAATTTCTCTTTTCCGAATTCCGCATTCCGCATTCAAGCGCCTTTATCTTACACTTAAACAACCGACCGCCGTAAGTGCCTCGATTATTAAACATTATTATGGTACTTGAATCGTTTCCCCCATCCTGGGCACCACCACGGAATAGCCTGCGCTTTTCAACGTCTGCGCATATGCCAGGCTTTGATCCTCTTCACCGTGAACCACGGCAATTTTCTTTACCTTAAGATTTGATTCTTTGAGAAACCGAAGCATTTCATTTTTATCCGCATGGGCGCTGAACCCATCTATGGCTATCACGCGGGCTTTGAGTGGATACTCCTTGTTAAAAAATTTCACCATCGGCGGCGTCGCTTTCCTGCCGGAGCGTTCATATGCCAGGCCCTGCTCAAGAATGCGCCGCCCCAGGGTATGTTGTGCCTGGTAGCCCACCATTAGAACTGTATTTCTGGCGTTGTGTATTTTAAACCTCAGGTGATGCAAAATACGCCCGGCCTCACACATGCCGGAGGCTGCCACGACAATATGGGGCTTTTTTTCCTTATTCAGTGCGATGGATTCGGCCACCGATTCGACAAAATGAATCTGATCAGACGAAAAAGGGTTTTTACCCTGTTTAAGAAATGTATCATGGGTTTCCTCGTCATACACTTCCGGATGTTCTCCAAATACTTTGGTCAATTTTGTCGCAAGGGGACTGTCCACGTAGATGGGAAAACGAGGCACCTCATTTTCATCATAGAGCTCATGTAAAATATACAAGAGCTCCTGGGTACGACCAAAAGCAAAAGACGGAATTAAAAGGGCTCCACCACGGTTATGGGTTTCTTCCAGCACTTTTTTCAGCCGCGGTTTTAAATCCTGCACGGAATCGTGTACACGATTTCCATAGGTGCTTTCCATGATCATCAGGTCAATATCATTGTGTTCTTCAGCAAAATTCAGGGTCGGATCCTTGATAATGGGTTTATTGAATCTTCCAATGTCCCCGGTGTAACAGATGTTTAGGTGACGACCGTTTTCTCTGGCACCGATCACGCTGATGGCAGATCCGATGATATGGCCGGCATCGTAAAAGGTGCAGGTCATGTCTTTCCCAATGGTCGCAGAATGACGATAAGGGTAATCGTCAAAATAGGTAAGCGCCGCTTCCACATCCGCATGCGTATAAAGTGGTTGAATACGCTCCAGATGATATTCTTCGATCAAATCATTTATGGTCTCGATATCTAAATCATGTCGACTCTTTTTGAGAAGTTTTTTAACTTCCCGCATTTCACTTTTAGACGCCTTTTTCCCTCGCCCTGATGCCCGCATCCGGGAAAGGGCTGAGCGCACATTTTTATAATTGAGATAATTGGCGTCTGATTCCTGAATATGGGCCGAATCCAAAAGAAGATATTCGCAAGCCGCCGCCGTGGGCCGGGTACAAACAATCCGTCCGGAAAACGCCCGGCTCGTCAACAGGGGAATACGACCACAATGATCAATATGGGCGTGTGAAAGCACAATATTGGAAAGGATTGCGGGATCAAACGGCACCACACGATTTTTCTCTCCTGTTTCTTTGCGGTGTCCCTGAAACATACCGCAATCCATCAAAATGTGATCGACATCGGTTGTCAAAAGATGCATCGACCCTGTCACTTCTCTTACCGCGCCGTAAAATGTCACGTTCATATTCGTCGTCCTTTCGTCTTTTCAAATTACTGGTCCTGGCCGCTGGTCTCTGGCTACTGGCTTGTGGTTTCAGGTGTCAGGATAATAAATTTAGGATTGGAAAATTTAAGATCGATTTATTCCTTATAGTAAATTCCTAAATTATTGTGACTTGCAATCCGCAATTGAATAATTCCGCATTCCACATTCCCGACTATCCCTCCTGGTTGTCAATCCGCCTCCCCACAACATAGGCATGAACTGCAGCAGAAATCCAGCAGATTATAACCAAAACAAAGCTGATCAATTCCACATCCCAGCTGGAATAGCGTGATTGATCCATTGAATCAATTATTTTCGAAAAATCCAGGTTGTCTTTGGCCAGCATCGGCAACACCTGATCGAAAATTCGATGAACCCGTTTGGCCATTCGGAAAATGAGGACACCAAAGCCGATAGTGGTTAAAATGACGAACGTGACACCGGCAAAGATGCGGCCAAGAATCAATTGTCCTGAACCAGGATAAACCAGACCGGATAAAATTGCGCCCTTGATCGATTGCTTCATGGTCGTCTCCTAGCCCGTAAATTTCAAACTCTTATTAGAAGTGGTTTTGAAACCACTTACAGTGAAACACCCCGGAAAACAGGCATACGCTGTCCATTATACCATTGCGTCAATCGATAAACCAATTTTAAATTGCTCGGAGCTAAAAGATTAGAGTGTGGCTTCCACTGTAGACTCTGCCTGGTCGTCAACTGAAAGGTTGTGGGACCAAATCTTTTTGTATGAAACGGGTTGCAGTGGCCAAATGATGAAGGAATATTGAAATGATAAATTGATTGGATTATAAGTCAGTGGATATTGTGTGTTAAGAATAAAAACTATACAATATATGGAGCTCTGGGTAATATCTAAGAAAATTAAATTAACAGCCAGTATGAGACACGGAAGCATGAACAACCTGTTTAGTGGTTATTTTTTTGGAATAAAAACCCTACCATGGCAAACAAAAAGATGCATAAACCGAACAAAAAATAAGTCGCGGTAAAATAATCAAATTTTTGCAAGCCCATGCTGGCTAAGCTATCTCGATTAAAAATATAAGCCCAGTAAAATGTAAAAATATAGTTGATCAACAAGGCCATACGCATTTTGCCAAATAAAAGGGCTACCGTGCTAAACAGTAAAAGAATAAGAATTTGAAATAATGGAACTGAAAGCTCAGCATTAAAGAATATATCCATGGTATCTTTCTCCTCTAACCATTTTGGTAGTATTGTTATCGTCCATCGTGTCGAAAACTTTAGAAATAGAATATACAATCGGAGCTCCGTCCCTATCGGAATATTGGAATAATAGACAAAATTTAGGATAAATTATTGACAGTGCCATCTTAAGCACTTAAATAATAAGCAAATTTTTAGCATGGGTAGTCCTTTCAATTGAAAAACAAAGAGAAACGCCCCGCTGGCTCGGGGTTTTTTTATGGGTTGGCCGAAATTGAGTACAGATAGGAAAAATATATTACTGGCGGTACTAAGTGGGCTGTTGCTGACAGGGGCATTTCCCAAAATCGGGATCAGCTGGCTGGCATGGATTGCCCTTATTCCCCTGTTATATGCATTGAAAGGGTCTTATCCCGGGGGTAGTTTCCGGATCGGTTTTATCACCGGCCTGATTCATTTTCTCTCGCTGTTATACTGGCTGGTGCCGGTTATGCGAACTTATGGGTATTTGCCCTGGTATCTGGCCATATTAATGTTATTCCTATTTGCGGCTGTGCTGGCTCTTTTTATGGCAGTATTTTCAATGACCCTGGTCGCGTTGGGGGAAAAACCGGTGTGCTGTATGATATTGATCCCGCCAATATGGGTGGCGCTGGAATATATTCGCACATTCATTTTCTCGGGTTTTCCCTGGGAGTTAATGGGGTATTCCCAGTTTGATCAATGGCTCCTGATCCAGATTTCAGATATATTTGGTGTATACGGTGTTTCGTTTCTGATTTTATTGTCCAATGCATCCATTTATTTTACGATTTTATTTTTCACCAAGAAAAGATGGCGGGATTCCGCAATTTCAAAATGGCTGATGGCCGGATCGCTTATCGCGTTGATCCTATGCCTTGGCTTGACGTTAGCTTATGGGTTTTGGCGCATAAACGCAGTCGAACAACTGATGGCAGCTTCTCCAAAAGCCCGTATTACCGTCGTCCAGGGCAATATTGCACAGGGCGTAAAATGGAATCCCGCATTTCAAATTGCAACCATAAAAAAATATAACCGGCTGTCTTCTTCTGCAAAAAAAGATAAACCAGACCTTGTGGTATGGCCGGAGTCAGCCACCCCATTTTATTTTTCATATGAAATCAAACCATCGAAAATGGTAATGGATGGCATTCGTCAGGTTAATGCCGATTTTTTATTTGGCAGCCCGTCGTTTGTTCGTAGAAACAATATCGTCGAATATTATGTCAGCGCTTATCTGGTCAGCCCGCAAAGCAAGACCATCAGCAGATATGATAAAGTGCATCTGGTACCCTATGGGGAATACGTTCCGCTAAAAAAATGGGTTCCATTTTTGGGGAAAATAGTCGCTCACGTGGGAGATTTCGTCCCCGGCAAAGAGGGCGCAACGCTGCCATGGAAAAACGATAATTTGGGGATCCAAATTTGTTACGAAATTATCTTCCCCGGGCTTTCCCGGGCAATGGTCAACCACAACGCCACCCTCCTGATCAATATCACCAACGATGCCTGGTTCGGGCAAACCAGCGGACCCTATCAACATTTTTCCATGACGGTATTCAGAGCGGTGGAGAATCGACGGGTCCTGGCGAGAGCTGCAAATACAGGTATTAGCGGATTTGTTGATCCCGTCGGGAGGATTTTAGCCGCCACCCCTTTAATGCAAGAGGCCGTGGTCACGCAAGCGGTACCGCTGATAAAGGAAAAAACAATTTATACGCGCTTCGGCGACGTGTTTGCCTGGGCTTGCCTGGCACTGACCATTTCTGCTATATTGTTTATGTTAGGCAAGTACGTTTTCAGGGTAAAATCTAGTTAGCTATCATACCCGCAATACGCTTAAATCACCGGGGTTGAACCGGTCAACGGGCACATGGGCTAACCGGCTTAACCATAAAGTGGAGGTAAATAAAATGTCACTTGAACTCAAACAAACGTTGAATGACCTTCAAACCAAATTAGATCATTTAAGGGCCTATCTTTGACATCGAAGGCAAAGAAAAAAAACTGGAACAAATCGAGCAAACAATTGCCAAAGAAGGCTTTTGGGATAATCCCGAAGAAACCAAACCGATACTAAAAGAGCGCACATCGATTTCGAGCAAGGTCGAAAGTTTTAAAAAACTTGCGAACGAGGTCGAAGAAAGCGACATCTTGCTGGATCTTGCCATCGAAGAATCCGATGAAGAAGCGCTGCAGGAAGTTTCGCAGCAAGTAAAAAAAATCGAAGCAAAGATCGATAAACTTTCCCTTGACCTCATGCTGGACGGTGAGGATGATGATAAGAATGCCATCTTGTCGATCAATGCCGGCGCCGGCGGAACCGAAGCCCAGGATTGGGCCGAGATGCTGTTTAGAATGTATTCCCGCTGGGTCGAACGAAAAGGTTACCGGTTTGAATTGATCGATTTTCAGCCTGGAGACGAAGCCGGCATAAAAAGTGTCACTTTCACGGCAAGCGGTGAAAATGCCTTCGGCTATTTAAAATCTGAAATCGGTGTCCACCGGCTTGTTCGAATTTCGCCGTTTGATGCCAGCCGAAAACGCCATACCTCGTTCGCTTCGGTGTTTGTCTATCCTGAACTGGAGGATAAAATCGTCATCGATATCGAAGACAAAGATTTAAGAATAGATACTTACAGAGCCAGCGGGGCCGGCGGACAGCATGTGAACAAAACCAGCAGTGCGGTTCGCATCACCCATCTTCCGACCGGAATCGTCGTGCAGTGTCAGCAGGAAAAATCCCAGCATCGCAACAAAGACCTGGCCATGAAAGTGCTGCAGGCCAGGTTGTATCAGCACGAAAAGAAAAAACAGGACGAAAAACTCCAGGATATGCACGACAGCAAAGATGATATCGCCTGGGGAAGCCAGATCCGCTCCTATGTGCTGCATCCATACCAGATGGTAAAAGACCATCGCATCAACCTCGATGTGGGCAATGTCAACGCTGTTCTCGACGGTGATATCGATCAGTTTATTGAGGGTGTGTTGCTGGCGAAAAAATAAGCGTGGGTGCTCCGCTTTTTCGTTGCCCAGGGACTTGCCCTGAAGCTTAATTCATATTTTGTTAGATTGCTAGTTTAATTTCTATCTCCAACCGTTAAGGGTCGGGTGGGATCGCCTGCGAGATATAGGGTTTGAGTTGGAAAGGCAAAATCGATGCCTTCTTCGCTAAACCGTCGAAACACCTCTCGGTTAAATCTTTCTGTAAAAGCCATAAAGTCGCAGTAGTTCGGGGGATGGTGCCAGTAAATAACCATAATATTCAAAGAAGCTGAATTGAAATCGTTAAAATAGACTCGGGGCGGAAAGTCCTCATGCATGCCTTCATGATTGTCTAAAATGTCTTTCACAAGTTCCAGGGCATGATCGATCCTTTCAGACGGTGTATCATAGGTAATGGTTAAATTAACAATTCGTCTGATATAAGGACGTTTGCCAATGTTCTGAATGGTCTTATTGGCGAGTTCACCATTTGGAACCGTGACGAGATGACCCTCCAGAGTCCTTATTTTGGTCGAACGAAGCCCTACTTCTTCAACCGGTCCATCATGTCCATCGACAACAATCCGATCATTAATCTCAACCGGTTTATCGAAAAATAAAAAATAGAGCCGAAAAAATTTTTGATGGTATCCTGGGCCGCCAAGGCAATGGCCAAACCACCGATTCCGAGCCCGGCAATAATGGAAGTGATGGGTCGTTGTTGAATTTCAAATTTTGTGGCCGACTTTTGCAAAATAAATTTTGCGATTTTACCAATCAGGAAAGCGATTAGAATTATTGCGAACAATGCAATAATGCGCCACAATTTATTTCCCACTATTTCAAATGTTATAATTGTATTCAAGACGTCCATAGCATGCCTCCAGGTCAACAATCCCTTGGGGAACTAGCTCATTAATGTTGACCAAAAATACGCCCTAAACTTCTCCAAGATAGTCAGCAACCTCTGAAAGG
>JASFPE010000171.1:0-9952 GCA_050116155.1 Desulfobacterales bacterium | reverse complement strand
CCTTGCGCCAATTTATAAGGATCAACTGGATCTTGTTTGCAATTTAGGATGTGAATTCGTTGTATTTGCCGGCGGAATTCCCAAGGGTTCATTAATGGCCGGCCAATCTGTGGGATTAGTAAATGAAATCAAACCGCTCAAAAGTATTATTGAGGAGATGGTTAATGATGCCGAAGCCGAGTTAACGCGGGTTAAGCATATCATAGATTGAAGGCTTAATGGGATAACACGCCTGACAGATCTCAAAAACCACTGAATGGCCGATACATTATGATTATCGGCTTTAGTTTCTTCTGAGTTTACGGCATCTTACCAAATTCGAACCAGCGGTGCGTTTCGTTGATCAATTTTTCATGGTCAGCCTTGAGATGATCATACATTCGGGCATTATCAATCGCGATGCCTCCCATCTCGGCCAATCCGGAAATGAATTCCATTTCATTTTCAAAGAATTTATATGGCTTTGTGGTATATATCCTGAGTACGCCGATTACCTTTCCCTTCACCGGTATAGGAACGGAAAGGATTGAAGCAATGCCTTCCCCCTGCGCCTGTTTTGGATATTGAACCCGGGGGTCTTTTGTTACATCATACACCAGAACTGTTTTTCCGCTCATTGACTCTTTCATGCTTTTTTCGGCATCCAAAGGCCCCTTGTTGAGGTATGCGTCGCTCAGGCCAAGAGAGGCACCGATCTCCAGCCTATTCTCCGCCCTGTTCAAAAGGAAAATGGCACAGGCTTTAACCGTTAAGGAGCTCACGGCACCTTTAACAATTGCATTTAATACTTCTTTGGCATCCAGGCTTGAACTAATAACACTGCAAACATTTCTGAACTCCTTGAAATGTCTTGCATTTTCAATAGCGATCGCTGCCATATCCGCCAAACTGGAGATAAATTCAATCTCATCATCAGAGTATTTGTGAGGTTTTGAATTATATATTCTCAGCACACCGATTATTTTCCCCATAACGGTGATCGGAACGGAAAGGATTGAAGCAATGCCTTCCTTTTTTGCCTCTTTTGGATACTGAACCCGGGGGTCCTTCATTACATCGGATACCAAAACCGGTTTTCCTTCCAAGGACTCTACCATGCTTTTTTCAGCATCCACCGCGCCCTTATTGAGATAAGCCTCGCTGAGACCATAAGCAGCCCGAACTTTTAATGTTTTCCACTCCCTGCTCAAAAGAAAAATAGCACAGGCTTTTACATTTAGCGCTTTCACATAATTTTCAACGATCGAATTTAAGACTTCATCAAAATTCAAGCTTGAATTAATAACCTTACATACATCTCTAAATAAATTAAAATATTGGGATTCTTTAATTTCCATGTATTCCTCCTTCCGCCTTCTCCTCTGCGATTACATTCAGCCACAATTTATTATGGAATGTTTCACGCTTTTTTCCAATCGCCGTTTAAACATTTAAATAGCGTGATGACAAAATGCCAACGATTTGTTTACCCGTTTCTGGGCATTTTCTGGACAGGCGAGTCTAATTTTGGCCGAGAAGCTGTATGAAAGTGGATTTCCGCGAATGGGGGAAGTTTCGAAAAGAGAAACAGATCAGTATGAACGATAAACCTTTTTAATGATCAACAAGGCAGACCTCATGATACCTGCTCTATTGGATCGGCCAAAATCAGGCAATGGAACACATTGCTACCACATCGAGTATACACTATAATCCTTGAAATTCTATTGGTTGTCAAGAAGAAACCCGACTACAGGAAGGCCAATATGATGGAAATTTAGATGGATTTCGGGATGAATCTCGGTATCGTTATCCTGAAACGTGACCCCTTTCCGGCTGTGGAATCAACCGTTATCTTGCCACCATGCTGATCAATGATTTTATCGGCTATAAAAAGGCCCAAACCCGTGCCTTTGTTGCCTTTGGATGAAAAAAACAGAGTAAACAGGCTTTCACGGGTTTCGCGGTCCATCCCGATTCCGTTATCGGATATTTCGAAAATAATCTGCTTTTCGTCCTGCCGAGCACTGAAAACTACCTTGTGAGATTTCTGGGCTTCATCATCTACGCAAGCGTCCAGTGCATTTTCCAAAATATTGATCAGTGCCAGACGCACAACGCCGGCATCGATTTCTATCTCTCCCAAGGAAGTATCGAAGTCACAGACATACGCAATGTCTTTGGCTTTGAGCTTGGGTGCAAGGGTGGCGGCGACATCTTCGGCAAAGTTTAATGCATTAATCCGGTCCCATTTCAGTTCTCTTTCCTTGGCAAAAAACAGAATATTATGGACCAGCTTGCGAACGCGGCCGACAATGCTTTTCAGATCCTCCCAACCCTCCCTGACACGATCGGTCTTATCCTTTTCAAGGCCGGTTTCCAATAGATACATCGCGCCATCCAGGCCGGTCAGCAGACTTTTGATACCGTGGGAAATGGAGCTTATTTTGAGACCCAATGAGGAAAGATGATCCTGGAGTTGACGAATCTCGGTGATATTGGTGGACATTTCCATGACATGGGTAATCTCCCCGGCGGCATCCCTCAACGGCGCCGTCCAGATCAGCACATTGTATTGTTCACCGGCTTTTGAAGTCACCACCATCTCCGATGTGTGAGATTGCCCGTCTTCGAAAGTTCTGGCCACCGGACAGTTGAGGCACGGCTCATCGCGATGTTTGTATCCCTCATAACAAAAGGTCCCGAGTTTAACGTCAAAATCTTCTTTGAAACGCCGGTTGGTTGCCGTCAGCCGGAATTGTCTATCCTGCACGGAGATATAGCATGGCACTTCATCGAAAAGCTGCTGATAGCGCTGCTGGGTGCGGGCCAATTCTTCCCGCAGCCGTTTGACTTCGGTGATATCGGCGGATATCTCCACCACCAGTTCCACATCGCCGTCCTGATTGCGGATGGGCGCCGTATGGACGATAACCGGCAACTTGTCTCCGTCTAATGTTTTAACGGTTGCCCGGGTGCGCAACCCCTTGCCGGCTTTAAATGTCTGTTCAGCCGGACATCGATGTTGAGCGTCGGCTTTATCTGTATAAACCACCCAGCTGTTGTGACCGACTTTATCGCCCAGGCGGTTTTTGAAAAGCGGATTGGCCGCGACAATCTTTAATCTGGGATCATGAACCGAGACATAGCAAGGCATTTCGTTGAAATAGGTTAAGCCCCCCTCCAGGTCACCGGCAATATCGCGCAAGGCAGAGGACAGCCCTTCAACCGCCTGTCCGACAGCGACCTGCCGCTCGATTTCGATCAGTTTGGCCGACTTTTCACGTACCAGAGCCTCAAGGTTCTCGGTATATTCCCGCAGCTGTTCCCGCATGCGAATTTTTTCATTGGCCCGGTTGAGTGCAATCTCTAAGGCATCATCGTTAATGGGTTTGGTGACAAAATCAATGGCCTGATATTTAAGGCTTTTGATGGCCAGATCCATATCCCCGTGCCCGGTAATCATAATGACTTCGGTATCAGGATTTTCATGCTTTATTATTTTAAGCAGTTCGATGCCGTCCATACCCGGCATCTTAATATCGGTGAGCACAATGGGCGGGGTTTCTTTGCGGAAGATGTTGAGCGCATCCTCACCGTTTTCAGCCGTGAATACCGTATACCCGCTGTCGGATAATGCGATGCCAAGAACTTTACGGATACCCGCTTCGTCATCGACGAGTAGTAACTTCTTATTCATAATTCACAAAATGGATAATATCCTTATAAAACCCAATATTCCATCATTCCATGATTGAGTTATAACACATGCCTAATAAATGCCCGACATTAACATTCAATAAGGGATATTCCGATAAGCCATTCAGCCGATCGTATTTTTGACGATCCCGATTAATTTCTCCGGATCAAATGGTTTCTTAACAAATGCCACCGCATCTTTTATGGCGTGATCGCCATCAATTCCGCTGACAACGATAATCGGAATATCTTTTAGCGCCTTGTCCTTTCTAAGTTTACGGTAAAACCGGGGCCCCCACTCGCCCGGCATCTGCAAATCAAGGCAGATCAGGTCCGGTTTTTCCGCTTTGACGACGTCCAATCCTTCCATGCTGCTGGATGCACTGCAGGTCGCATAGCCATTGTCGCTAAAAACAGCCATAAGATATTTGACGATGGCCGGATCATCATCAATGATCAGAATCTTTTTTGGCATGGCTTCCCTCTCTTTCATCTATGATAATGTAAAATATAAGTCAAATTACGATTTTTTTTACCTGACATGGCATTGGCCGCACATAACCGGGCCTTTTTGATTCTCGAGGTGACAGCCCTTGCAGTTCAAATGAAACGCCTTTCTCAGGCCCGGTTGGTCATCGGAACCATTTTCATCATGGCACTCGGAGCAGCTCTGATCCTCAGAAGATTCATCCTCCACTTTATTGCCGTTTTCATAAACATGGTGGCATTCATTGCACTCTTCTATTTCTGCCAATTCATTGTGCTCATCATGCCGAAAAACAACCGGGGGGCGCTGCTTTTTTGTAAAGCCATCGGCATCGATCATCTCCATATCTTCCTGGGATAATGCCGGTAGAAAGAAAAGACCCAAAAGCATCGGGGCGATCAGAATGAATACGATCCTCTTTTTCATATTGGTGTCTCCCTGTTTTCAATGTACATCCAGCGCCGGCTGGACACTAGCCGGATGGTTTCTCAATCACCTCATACAGAATGTCGCTGATAAATTTTATTTCGTAACCGAGCCCATAATGATGGTTGATATCTTCAAGACCACTGTGACAATTGTGGCAGGGCGCAATAAGCACTTTCGCACCCCGGGACTTGGCAGCAAATAATTGCTCAGCCTTGATGCGGTTTCCTTCCATGCGTGTCATTTTGTACGGTGGCCCGCAGTTGATCACGCCACCGCCGGCACAACAACAATAATTGTGCTCACGGTTGGGGTGCATCTCGATGAGTGTTTCACAAATGGCATTTATTACGTCACGGGCCTTTTCCGCCAACCCGCCCCCCCGGATAACATTACACGGGTCATGGAGCGTAACCGGTTCTTCGAATTTTTTAGCAATTTTGATCTTGCCTCCCTTGAGCAGTTCATCATAAAAATCGATGGCATGCACGATGGGTATGGGAGGCATACGCCATCCGAGCCAGCGGTTGCCCATATCATAGACCGAGCGGAATGCATGGCCGCATTCCCCCATGACAATCCTTTTTACTCTTAATCTGGCGGCTGTTTCGAAATGGGCCCGCTTGACGCGCCCCATAATCTCATTGTCGCCGGTATACATGGCCATATCGCTGTTATCCCAACCGGGGGTCGCCGGCATGGTCCAGTTCACGCCGGCCACATCCATAATAACCGCCGCCTGGTAAAGCAGCTGGGCCTGAAATTTGGGTTCCGGACCGATGACGGAATACATGATGTCCGCCCCTTCTTTTTCAAGGGGAATCCGCAGGGTGGATAGTTCCGCCTGGGCCTCTTCTTCCTGCCATTGCAGGGTATCAATCCACTCATCATCTTTGACCCACATCTGGTTCATGGTGACAGCATGGCTGTGGGCCGTATCCTGAATATATAGTGGGGTTACACCGAGCAGATGGCAGATTCGGCGCACGGTGAGCATCATATAGGCAATGTCTATTCCGAACGGACAATACATGGAACAGCGTTTACAGGCATTGCACTGTGTGGACGCGATTTCTGATGCTCTTTTAATGAATTCTGGGTCAACTTTCCCTTTGTTTTTTATCATTTCCCACAGAGTTTGTTTTACTTTGCCCACCGGTGAATAGCGAGGATCCTTATCATGGGAAAGGTAATAATGACAGGCTTCGGAACACAATCCGCAATGAATGCAGGTATCCACATAGGCTTTGAGGCGAGCACCGGATTCACCTGTTAATACCCGCTTTATCACTTTCTCTATGCGCGCTTCAGTGAGATTCTGCGCCCCGACTTCCAATCCCTCATCGACGATCTTCTTTTCAATTTTTTCTGCAAGCTCAGCCATTGTTCAGCTTCCTTTTATCCTAACTGTTTTGATAGAACCGCAGAACACCGAACAAGGAATAATGAATGTCGAAGTATTTAAAGCCGAAAAATACTTTTTACTTCTACATTCCTTGTTCGATATTCGATATTCAAAATGATTGTTCACGATTCCGTAATAAATGACATCGTTATTCGCCATAGATCCATAGACCTTAACTAGTTTTTCCTCTACCAATCTTTCGCGTGCCGAACCCCCCCAAACTCCGACCCCATATAAGCTCTGGTCAGCGGTGCCGTCAACATATGGCTCAAACGCGTGAATGGAATGGCCACCAGCATGATTTCTCCGGCAAGAATATGTAAAATCAGAAAAATCTGATATCCAAACCACTGGTAATATGCCAGAAAGCCAGTGATAAAAGGCGCGACCACGACGGCCAGAATAATATAGTCGGAAGCAGAGGTGACATATTGAACTTCCGGGTTTACCAGCCGCCGCACCAAAAAAAACACACAGGCCGCAATGACAATCAGCGTCATGAATTCAGCCACACTCTCGGGTAAGGTCCACCAGCTCACATTCCAGGATTCTTCAATCAGCGTCACATGGGCCAACAAAAAAAGCGGGGTGAGAATCAGGCAGATATGAAATGCAAACGCAACGATGGTCATTGCCGGGTGTCTTCTCATATTTTCGGTCCCAAATGGAGTGCTCCACCGCAAAATGGAACGCAAACCATACTTCAGACTCATGTAGGAATAGATAAATTTTTCTTTCTTGTGGACCAACACCAGCAGGCTGATGAGCCGGTAAAGGCTGCCGCCGACAAACAAAATAAACGCCAGCCAGGCCAACGGGCCGCTCACAAAATTATATAAACTATGCATGCCCCCTCCTTTTAGCGCAATATCTCTTCCACAGATATGACACGCCGAGTATAGATGCCTTCCTGCAATGTCCCCAGTAAAATTTTATCGCCTTCAGGACTGAACACGGGATCCCAGATAGCATCGCATTCTTGACTCCACAGGCGATCATTGACGGCAATGCTGTATTTGCCGTTTTTCTCGATTTTCACGGCGACCTCACTGCCGCCGGGGCTGAAAACCGGTTGCCACACCATATCGAAAGTATTCTTCCAAACGGTGCCATCTACAACCACCATCCACTTTTCACCATCTTTGGCCACCGCAGCAATGTGGTTGCTGTCCGGGCTGAAAACGGCATCTGTCACCAGGTCTCCAAATTTAGCTGCCCAGGGTTCACCGTCAACCGCGACGGTCCATTTGCCGTATTTGGGAGCAATGATGGCAGCCAGCCGGCGGCCGTTTGGGCTGAACATCGGGTGCCAGAGTTGGACGAATTTCCGATCCCAAATAATTTGCCCGTCCTGGGCCAGGAACCACTTGCCGCCGGACCGCACAGGGGCAATAACCGTACCGTTTTGGGGATGAAAGGCCGGCTCCCAGACACAGTCAAATGTCTGCTCCCAGGGCTTACCATTTACGGCAATGGTATAATCATAAAGATTCAGTCGAACCTCGGCGGCTACCTGTTGGTCATCTGAACTGATCGCCAATTTCCAGACATTTACAAACTGTGTATCCCAGGTTTTGCCCTCCAAGGCGACAGTAAATGCACCTTCCTGGAATTTATGGATTTCGCCTTCGCCAAAATCTGCGACTTGCACAACGGCCGCAGTTTTGGTTCCATCGGGACTTAAGGTGGGATTGGTCATATTGGAAAATGTTTGCTCCCAGGCAACATCATTGACTGCCATACAATAGGCCATATCCTGCTGAATGGCCACTGCAATATTCTTACCGTCCGGGCTGAACGTCAGATTCCAGACATATCCGAATTTGTTATCCCAGGCAGCACCATCCACCGCGACCGTCCATTCACCCATTTCAGATACCAAAGCGGTCAAGCGGCCGTCAGGCGCAAACCTCAGATTCCAGATTTTATCAAAAACGCCTTCCCACGCCTCACCGTTAACGCAGACATTGAACTCCCCTTCTGCCACATTAACGATGGCCGCCAGTTTCTCACCATCCTGACTGACATAAGGCTCCTCAACCCAGTTAAACTGGTTTTGCCATTGCCCGACATCGGTTATTTCTCTGCTGCCTGGTTCCCAGTCCCAGTCACTTTTTATAGTCATTTATCTGCTCCCATCTTGCTTTGAGGTAGTTTTGAAACCACTTTTGGATTGTTTTCACCGGTACTTGCGGCAGATTTGCGCTGTTTTGATATTTGAAAATCATTTTCCATGATGCTAACCGATCAAGCTAGCGGCTATCTTTAGTATATCTTCGGCTTCGGGCGGCTTTTCAATGTACGCATCAGGCTCAGGGATGGGTTTTTTCAAACGCGCGTTGACCATGTTCAAGTAATGTAAAAATGTTTTCCTGGCGACGGCCGATAGCATGATCACCGGAATATGGCATAAGGTTTCATGGGTTTTTAGCTGCCGGTACATCTGAACCCCACCTTCTCCGGGCATCATCACATCTAAAATGATCAGATCAGGACCAACATCCTGGGCTTTGAGCATGCCTTCGGTTCCATCCCGCGTCATAACCGGCTGGTATCCGCTGGTTTCAAGCAGTGTGGATATAAATAGTCTCATATCCAACTCATCTTCTACGATAAGAACCGTTTTCTTCTTCATGTAAAAACTCCATCCCCTCCGGTTAGAATTGCCACTGTCGTTGATTACAGATCAGCAACTTTGTCAGGATGATTTACACTTGCCACCGGGCAGGCGGATCGCAGAACAACCTGCTCAACCGTGCTTCCAAGCACTGCTTGTTCAGGATCAACTTCTCTGGTATGGTGTGCCATAACAATCAGATCGCCGGTTTTCTCACGCGCAAATTTCAATATTTCGACATAAGGAATCCCTTCACGGACTTCGATGCTATAGTTGTCATACCCATTCATTTTAGATAGATACCGCTTTTCGATTTTTTCTCTGGCCTTTTGAATCTGATCTTCTATCTCGGCCTGTTCCATAACCACCCCGGCAGCACTGCTGTTGATATCGCAGGCATGGAAAATGTGAAGCTTGGCACCCACTGTGCTGGCTAGTTTGTAAGCCCATTTATACGCATAATCAGCTGCCTTGGAAAAGTCGGTTCCGAATACAATGTTGGAAAACAATTTCCAGCATGTGGTACAGGGCCGGCTGATGATCACTACCGGGCAGCGTGCGGATTTAGCAACTTTCTGCATGGTGCTGCCGACAATGTTGCGATAGCGCGTGGCGCCAACATCCTCCTCGCGCGTGTGGGAGCCCATAATGATGAGATCAACATTTTCCTTGCGGGCCTTTCTTAATATCTCCCGATAGGGGACTCCGACGGCAGCATCAATGATGGAGTTTTCACTGTCTGCCAGCAGTGTGCTATAAGTATTTTTCATCTCTTCTTTGACCCAATCGATATAATCCGGATCCGGTTCCGTGATCTCGCCGGTTCTTACATCGGTGACAAAAGGGCTGTATCCCCGAGTCGGAATACCGAGGACATGAAAGACATAAAGCTTCGCATCCCACTTCAGTTCCAGATCGAAGGCTACTTTGGCGGCGTTATCGCAGGTGGGTGAAGCCGTTGTGGCAAAAAGGATTTTATTAAACATATCTTACCTCCTTAGCTCGCACTGTTCCGGGGTCGCATGGAAGCTTAGTTCCCACCCAATCCCGTCAATGAATTCAAATAAGGTGTAAACTGTGTCAAATTCGAAGATATCGACACGGTCCCCGAAAATGATGTGTTTCAGTTTTCCGAGTTTCAGCGGTAAATCCAGCAGACTGTTCAGCTGCAAGGATCTAATCTCGGTCGCCTCGCCTGCCTGCAGTCCAGTTAGGGAGTTGTATATTTCCAAGCGCCTGTCTGGAGCTCCGATCATCTCTATGGTTTTGCCGAACTCCAGGTAATCGATGAATCCCGCATCGCATCTATTTTTCGGACAGCTATGGTACTGCTCGGTAT
>JASFPE010000170.1:0-9980 GCA_050116155.1 Desulfobacterales bacterium | reverse complement strand
AGCACGACAACAGCAACCACCGGCAGCAGTGCCCATTGCAGACCCAGGCGAGTCTGCACCTGGGGCAAAAGCCACAGACTGATCAATCCACTGGCCAACACCGAAAACCAGATTCGCGCCGCAAAGTGTTTAAGGGTTTGGGTCATAGCTTTTTTAAATGCCTAAAATGATCTAAAATGCCTAAAGTGCCTAAAATTAAAATCGGAATCTCGCGGCTGGAAGCCGCTTCCACAGGAACATGGTGAATATGTGGGAGCGGTTTCCAGCCGCGATTTTGAAAAATTGAAATATAGCCCTGCTTAATTTGAACCATCTTGACTTTTCACTTTTTGCCCTTCGCGCAACGCAACTTTCATAGAATTGGGGGTCCATTCCCTGGCCGGCGCACCGGTTACCGTAGAAACTTCTTGAAACTGTATATCGGAAGGAATAGAAAATTCCCGGGGCGGTTCCCCGCTGGTGACTTTCAGCATGAAATCCGCCCAGATGGGCGCGGCTCCCCGGGCGCCGGTGATTCCCTTGCCGTTGGCATCACGCATACCGACGCCGCGATCGAATCCCACCCAGACCGATACACACAGCGTGGGCGTAAAACCGGTAAACCACGCATCGTGATAGTCATCGGAGGTCCCGGTTTTTCCGGCGGCCGGCAAATCAAAGCCCATGCGTCTTACAACGGCACCGGTACCGCGATTTACAGCGCCGCTCATCATATCCACAACCTGGTAAACCAGGCTGGCATCCAGAGAGCGTTTGCCGCTGACGATACGCTCTTCAAGCACCCTGCCCAGGGGATCTTCCACCCGTCGGATCCAAAACGGCTCATGTCGGATGCCGCCGGTGGCAAAGGTAGCAAAGGCTGCCGCCATTTCCAGTGGACTTACGCCGGAGGTTCCCAGGGCCACCGAATACACGGATGCCAACGGACTTTTGACGCCGCTGCGCCGGGCCACATCGATGACCGCCACCGGTCCGGTTTTCTCAACCAGACGGGCGGCCACCGAATTGATACTTTTCATTAAGGCCTGTTTCAGAATCGTCGGTCCGGAGTACTTTCCACCAAAATTCTTCGGCTGCCAATCCGGTGCTCCGGCTACGGCAATTCTTACTTTTTCGTCCACCACGACGGTAGCCGGATGTAAACTTAATTTTTCGAAAGCCGTATAGTAGACAAAAGGCTTGAATCCGGACCCGGGCAGCCGGTTATTTTGGACCGCACGGTTGAATTCTGTTTCAGCATAATCCCGACCCCCGACCAGCGCTTTAACCGCCCCGGAGTTGGTTTCAATGGCTACCAGCGCACCCTGGGGATGCGCCATTCCGCCGCCCAGGTTCTCACTGTCTGAGGTTGCAATACCCAGCGTCACATCAAGTTTTGCCAATCCGGATTGAATGGAATTTACTGCCCAGCTCTGCATCTGTGGATCCAGGGTCGTCATCACCTTCAACCCGCCATGATATAAGACTTCCGGACCATAACGTTCTTCCAGATCTTTTAAAACAACATCCAGAAAATAGCTGCCGGTTCGGGTTGCGGCACTTTGCGGCTGAAGCTTTAATCCCGCATTCGCGGCGCGTTGGGCTTCATCGGCGCTAATGTATCCCGCAGCCACCATGCGGGCCAGCACCACTTTTTGCCGTTTTTTAGCTCGATCAAGATGCCGGTAGGGATTGTAGCGGGTCGGTGATTTCGGAAGACCGGCCAGCACGGCGGACTCGGGCAAGGTCAACGCTGCAGCAGATTTACCGAAAAAAGATTGCGCGGCCTGTTCAATGCCGTGAGCGCCGACCCCGAAGGGAATCTGATTCAGGTAGGCTTCAAGGATGGCGCCTTTGTCATATTGGGCTTCTATTTGCAATGATACCAGCAGTTCGCGAAATTTACGCAGATAGGTCCGCCGGTAACTGAAAAACAGATTTTTGGCAAGCTGCTGGGTGATGGTCGATGCGCCCTGCACCTTTCCGGGTTCAAACAGGGTGACCCACAGCGCCTTTAGGGTGCGGACTTTGTCCACGCCATGGTGTTTCCAAAATCGGTGATCTTCAGTGGCGATAACGGCCTGGATGAAATATGGTGACACCCGACTCAAGGGAATCGCTTCCCGACCGCCGATCACCATGATGCGCTCACCGGTGGCTGCGAAAATCTCCGTGGGCGCTGTTTCGATGATGCGGCTCAGTGGTTCCGGTACCCGGGGCAAATCGCTCACGGCCATAAAAAATAGTCCAACCACCAGCATAACGCCGATGCCGACCAGCGTTAATGCCAGATAAAAAATGGTACTGAATTGTCGGATGGCCTTGATAGCAAAATTCATTGGGACGTCCGTTTTTCCTGCGGTTCAACAGCGCTGCCGGCGCCGGGTCTTTTTTCTTCCAAATGGGTACGCAAACGCCAGACGGCCCATTCGTGGCCTTTGATTAAAATCACCTTGCGCTGTGATCCGTTGATGATTTCAAAGCCGAGTTCGATGAATCCGGAAACCGCTTCATCCGAAATTCCCACCCGCATGATTTGACCGGGTGTGTCTAACAGATGCTCCGGTTGCGGCAGCATGCTGCGTCGGACTTCTTCCGGAAATTCCTGGAGGGCATCAAAAAAGCGATCGGCTGGGTAGATGCGATTTGCAAAAAAGGGCAGATCTTCCAGGGCTTCCACCGCGGCAATCTCCTGGTGCTCAAAATAAGCCAGAACATTGGGGGTGACTTTCAGCTGCCGTAGCACGCGGTTATTGGCATCCAGAAGATAAACCTTCAAACCGCCACCGGCTTTCTCGAAATAGGTCCGGCGCCATTGTCCCTGACTGGCGATGCCTAAGAGTTCATATGGAGATATAATTTCCCGGGCAACTTCCGGGGCAAGGTTTAAAAAAAGGCTGCGGAAACGATCACCGGAAAGCATCACCCCCTGTCCGGCGGAAACATTGGTGGCAATCTGATTAAAAGTCGTCGCACCACGGGCCTCGCGTTGGATGGCCTGTCGATCGGTGACGATTTGCTCAAGGGTTTTGCGGGCCGTAAGGGTTTGTTTGCCTTTTTCCCAGATGGCGCCGGATTCCGGGCGCACCGCATTGGTGGATACCAGATAGGCGCCCAAAGCGCGCTCGATCCAATCAAATCTGAGCTCGAGTATAAAAATGCTGCTGATCAACAGCATCAGCAACATCGGCCGAAGACCGAATAATCTTCGGAACCATTCGCGGATATCTTGCGGACCGAGCCAATCTGTCATGATCGTTATCTCTCGTAAATAATCAGTGCCCAGAGGTGAGTTGATACCAACAGAAGTGATTATAGCAAATCTTTTTGTTATAGCAAAATGCGTTTAAAAGGAATTCTATCAAATAATATTGTTCTATCCCGCCATGGCAGCAGTCAACGGACCAAACCTTGTATCTTGTGGATATTTTGAGCCGGATTGCTGAGCTCAACAGTTATAAAAGATAGATAAGAAGTCCCGTAGATTATCTGGGCAAGACCGCCCACGGACATTAGAGAGAGTTTTGAGATTGATTATAGATATTTTTCTCTGTGATCTCTGTGAACTCTGTGGCGAAAATAACATATTCGGTGGGCAACGGCGCAAGAATTGGTTAGACAACGAAGTTAATGAACATCGACAAAATCACAGAATTCATCTGCCTCATCGTCCATCGCATTTCCAAATTTATCTTCGCCGGAAAATTTGAACACTATATGGCAAGGGTCCAGAGTGCCGTCGGCGGTGGAATTTTGATATATTCTGAAGGTAACGGTTGCAGTGAGCATGTCTTCGTCGTAAACAACCAATTCCGGGAAGGGATCCAGGGTGACTTCGGTTTGGGGGACATCCTGACCGAAATTATATGCCTGACCGGGGCCTCCCAAAGATGAACGACTGATGCTCCAGTTAAACCGATTTTCGACAGACGTGGGATCCATTTCTTTGCTGAACTGAAACACCATCGTAAAGGTGCTGGAAGTGTTGGCATTTAACAAATAAGAGTCCAAAGCAGACACCGGAGTGTAGTCCCCGTAATAATAAGGAAAGCTGCTTTGCGACGATGCATATTCGATACGCGGTGCTTCGGCTTTATACATATACCGATTGAGCATGTCGGCCAGGGTAGGATCCATCTTCTCAAGTATTTCCAGTTGCTTAGTGGCTTCCTCCATTTCTCCCGCTTCCGCATAGGCATAACCCAAATCGAGGTAGGCGTATGCAAAATCAGGGTTTAAATGGATGCTTTGCTTGAACTGGTCAATGGCTTTTTCATACATGCCCTGCTGGCTGTACACCAGGCCAAGGCCGTAATTGCCTTTTCCGCCATGCTCCGGCAGGCTTAAAATGGCTCTGAATTGAGTTTCAGCCTCACTGTAACGCTCGGTTTGCAGATAAAAGTTGCCCAAGGCGTAAGTGTTGTTCACATCCGGATTTAAACGCACGGCTTCCTTGTATGCAGTTTCAGAATCAACCAACCTGTTTAAGTCAAGATAAAGATTACCAAGTTTTATGTGGGTGTCATCCCGGTACGGATTGAGTCGGATTGACGCTTCGTAGGCCTCAACGGCTTTTTCCTCCTGATCGAGCTGCAAATACGCCAGCGCCATATAATTTGCGGCCTCGGAGGCATAGGTGGATTGCGGGTCCAGTGCAATCGATCGTCTGAAATCGATGATTGCAGATTCATAGTCCCCTTTTTGATATTTATCAATCCCGGACCCGATGGCATTGCTGGCCATGGAGCTCATCTGAGCGCTTTGGTTGGCCAGTACGGAAAATATACCGCTGACATAGCTTTGGGTGGGAATTTCAATCATAATGTAAATCAGCTCCTGGAATCGTTTACCCTTATGTTATATATATCGGCCAAACTGAAAAAATTATTAGAAATTTTTTCAGGTTTCAGGTTCAGGGTTCAGAGGTTCAGGGTTCTTCGAATTCGGGATGCAGAAAAGGTAAGGATTGAGTAATGAGTGCTGATGACTGAGGATGGTCGAATTTGGATTTCAGATTTAAAAGAAAATTTCACCACAGAGACACAGAGAGCACAGAGTTAGATATCTTTTCAAATCCGAAATCGGAAGGCTTTGAACCTTCGAACCCTGAACCCAGAACCCAGAACCTAAAGAAATTTTGCTTGCAGCCGACATGTTTTCCCGTTAATACATGCAAAGGGATAAGCACTCGTTTCGGCTTCCCGCGTTGCCATCAGGGAGGAAGTGGTCTCCATCGGTCTGATAGATATGCCCGTTGTATTGAAAATATTCATCTGGTTTTCACTTTTTAACCTGAATCTTTGGCTCTGTTTTGCATCAGGGGGTCTGGGGAAAGTTGTTGTCTTTGATGGGGCCAGCACTGAAAAAACACCTATCTATTTGAAAGTATTAACTAAAGGACGATTATTTGCCCGGGGCGGAAAACTGGTAGACGTTTTCATCAATGACAAAAAGGTGAAACAAATCTTAACCGGCGGAGACGGCTACGGCTATTTAAAATATACGCCGCTTCAGCCTGGATTGACCAGAATCGAAGCCCGGTCCGAGGGAGATAGTGACAGCGGAGTTATTCTGGTGGTCACCAAAAGCGATCGCGTCATTCTCATCGAGGTGCAAAATGGAATTAAGGAGTCACAATTTTCGGAGTCAGCCAGAGCCAACAGCCGCAAGACAATTGAAACATTGAGCCAAAAATACAAAATAATATATCTGGATACATTCTTCGGCAGCGGCGTCTCCAGCGATTGGCTTCAAGACGAAGACTTTATCGAATCTGCCACGCTAAAATGGCGAGGCACAGGGATGTTAAAATCACTTAAGGCAAAAGGAATTAATCTTTTCGCCATCATCGGATCTGCCGAATTATTATCGCAGTCAACCAAATATATTGAACATCGATATTCTTTTGAAGAAACAAGGGATGGGGAGACCATTACAAATTGGAAAGAAATCTTGGAGCTTCTTCAGGATTAATCCGTCCCTTTATACTTTCTGATCGTTCCGTCAATGCCGACGGCATATACATCACCGCTGCTGCTGACGGCCACCGATGATAGGCCATTTCCCAGGAAGTTGGTATCATGACCGCGGGCTTTAAAATCATAAGTCACGGTGAGTATTTCTGCGGCTGAGACGTACACCCGGTTGGCGGTCACCGCCGGGGATCCATGCGTTTGCCCCAAAAGTTTCAGTTTTCTGGGCAGCATATCGTCATGAATGAGGGTGCCATCGGAGGAGTGCACCGCCTGAATGTGGTTTTTCGAAACCAAAAATATGAATTGCTCCGGTGCAGCGGCCGGAGTGGCAAAAATCGGCTCGTGGGCAGCATACTCCCACATTTTCACGCCGGTGGTGGCATCATAGGCAAAAACCTGTCCGTCTTTGTTTCCGAATACCATCAACCCGTCGGGCAGTAAGGCAGGTGATGAATGCTTTCCAAAATCGTGAGCCACGCGCCAAAGCACAGATAATTCCACACCATCCCATTCATAAGCACCGACACTGCACAAATTATCGGCAATGACGATTCGCATTTTCTGCCCGCTGACATCAATCGCCGGTGTAGGATCGACGAACAGGCCCGGCAATGGCGCCTGGCGGGCATCAACCTCGATTGGAAAGCCCGAAATAAAATTCCAGCTATCGGCCAGGTAATCAAGCAGATCCCGCTGTTCCGAATTGCTGCCGCCACTGTCATGGCGACATGTATTCAATGCTTTCCGATCCAGCAATTCTGCCTGCTTTTCATCGTCCCGCAAAACAAAAAGCTCCCCCTGGAGTTCTCCGGGGCCACCGACCAGTACATAAACAAAAATAAAGGTTTGATTACCGGAGATAATCACCTTAGGGGATCCGGTTGTAAAACCGTTATCTGGAAACATATACGACCATCGGAGGTTGCTGAATTCATCCACTTTTTGGAGGGTACTGAGGATGCGGCCATTGCCGATTTCACGGTTGGTGATGACATAAATACTTCTTTTATCGGAAACCGCCGGTGAGGAAACAATGCAGGTGACGCCATCATCGCCCAAATACCGTGTCCATTTTTCACTGCCATCTGACGTATCAATGGCAATTAGCTGTGCGTCGGCTGTTCCGACATAAAGAATTTCCTTGCCTTCGATATCCTTGCCGAGAATCGGAGAAGAACTGGTAATCTGATAGGGTTCCGAAATCCAGGCCGCTGAAAGCGCAAAACCGCTGTCGATCTCCTGAAACCCCCGGTTGGACAAATCACCGTGAAATTGCGCCCATTTGGTCGGGGCACCGGCACATCCTAGCATAAATGCAAATGATAATATCCAGAACACTTTTCGTAAGTCACGAGTCATTACCGGAATCCTTCCTGAAGGGAAAACAATTAAGTTATTATTTTAAAACATAATATACGCCAAACCGCATGCATTAATCAAGCATGGATATCAAATTGAACAAAAAATAATACTCTCAAGTGCGCTTTCAACCAGAGAAGAAATTTTATTTTTTAGGAATCGATGTTTCTACCACCAGCGATATTGATATTGATCGGAATGAAGCACAAACATAACTTCAATCGAGAAGAGCAGGGCCATCGATGAATAAAATATCCACATCAATATGACGATAACCGAACTCAGAGAGCCATAGAGGAGGTTTATCTCTGATATGTGCTGGATATAAAGTCCGAAAACATGGCGTGCCACCATCCACAATAGGCAAAAGATGAGTCCCGAAAGCAAACGATATCTGAATTTTATCCGAATATTCAAAAAGAGTTTAGTGGTGGCCAAATAAAACGTCAGTATCACCAGCACCGAAACCAGATTCACAGGCAGGTAGGTAACGCAGGTCTTTGCGGTTTCTATGATATCCGTGAAATAGGGGGCTTTATTGATTACATTCACCAGATGCGGAATCACGGCGGAGGAAATGATCCAGATAAAGTTTAATACGAAAAACAGCAGGATCGCAAAAATGCTCATCATGATGTAAACGGCTTGACCTAAAAGAAGATGGCGCGGGGGCAATTCGAATATCCTCCGGTAAGATGTATCCAGAGTTTTAAAAATAAGGCCACTGATAATCGGCAGCATGACAAAATTAATCGCTTTAAATGAGCCGTAGGCATGCGGGTTGAACACATGGGTTTTTACCCAGTTCTTGGATACGAAAGGTATCATCTGGACCATGGCATCGGGCAACAACTCCGTTATGCGGGCGGCCCAATCGGTATGGGAGAACAACAACTGCTGAATGAAATTGAAAATAAAGACGCTGAGGGTGACAAAAGGTATAATCGAAAGCAAAAAGACAAAAGAAATGGATAATGATAGCGTAAAGCAATCATCTTTCATGAACTCTTTAAAGGATACGGATAATAATCTATATCCCCTGTTGTTTGTCTGCATGTGCCGTATGGCTGTATTGATTGGCGGCAATGGTTTTGTCTCCCCCCGGTGATCGGCGAACAACCCCATTAATTTTAATCAAGGCCCATCAACTCGGCTTCCAGATCCTCGCGAATGTCTAAATCAAGAGATTTCAAACTTGGAAAAAGGGCCACCAGAATCTGTTTGGCCTTTTCGATATTTTCGACGGCCTCGGAGATTTTGTTATTCTCCGATTTGGTCAGATCAATTTGCCCCCTGATTTCATCAATATCGTCGCAAATAAAATCAAACTCATTGATCACTCTTAAAAAATCTTCGATCTCCATACCCCATCCTCCTTTTTAAAACATCGTGCATCAAGCAGAATATCGGCAGTTATGCTGGAAACTTGAGTGATTTTTTTAGGTAGGATCCCGATGCTGGATGCTCGATCATGGATACACGTTTCTTGATACTCAATTCTCGATAACTCATTTGCAACGGTGCTTATCTTGGGTTATCGAGGGAAGCATGGGGCATGGGGCAGAGGACATGGGGTAAAGGATTAATCTCGATAAACCACTGCTCGAATATTCTTGACACTGCATAGCGTCCATAATACATAAACGCCAACATTGTGCTCGTTTGAAGCTAAATCTCACGCTCATTTTTAACTCTCATATCTTGAATTCTACTACCTATGCTGATCGTTGAACCGATTCTCAAATTCTAAAGCTTCTTACCTCTGAAATAGATACTGGTTTCCCTTGGACTTTAATCAATTGGGCAAAGAGTAAATGGAGAATCCCCTCAAATTGGGCCTATCTAGCTCCCAGTAGAGCTTTTTTTTGCCTGCTAGGAGCAGAAATAATTTTCGCTTTTGACATGTGCCATCTACAGTATAATGAAAGGGGGTAACAGAGATGAAAGTATTTATGACATTAATGCTCGTGGTTATACTATCTTTTACAACTGGATCTGTTATCGGTGCAGAAATGGCAAAAGAAGGAACCGGTGAAGGCATACAATATTACACAGGCACCTCTCAGGTTCATGCGCAGGGGAAAGAGAATTCTATAGCAAATTATGAAGCCCGAGGCGTTTCTGATGTCGATGATGAAACTGACCCTTTTTTCATGACATCTGGCCTCTGTGTAGGGTCATTTCTGCGAATAAAAGCCGACTTTAAAGAATCTGGCCTTTGCACATTTACTCGCCCAGATGGTGACCAAATTTACATGTCATATGAAGCAGATGGTAAAATGGGAACCCCCATCAAGGGCACTTATACGCTTCTCGGTGGTACAGGGAAATGTACTGGCATAACCGGAAGCGGTGAATTTGTCAGAACGTATTTAAAAGGCCCTGCTAAAGGAATCAGTGCAAGCTTTGCAAAAAGCAAGGGTGATTGGAAAATACCCTGAATCGAAAATTGATTTAGATTTATAAAATCAAAAGGTAGGGTCAGCAATGGCTCTACCTTTTGATGAGAAACTTATCAACGGCTATCAGCAAAATATTTTATGACCACTGAAGTTGTGGCAGCGGGAGCTGATTGGCTAAACTTTGTCACTCTCTCCTCTTTTGTCTCCTTCCGACTTGCCCCCCCCCCCCCCCCCCGGGGGGGGGGGGTGGAGGGGGTGTGACGGG
>JASFPE010000169.1:0-10020 GCA_050116155.1 Desulfobacterales bacterium | reverse complement strand
CTGTTTTTCTTTGCCGAGCTGAATATAGTTGACTGCCAGAACAATGTGAAACCCAAGATTACTTTTTTGCTTTTCAGACCTGTTTAAAGCTTGATTGAGTGCCAAAACTGCGTCTTCATATCGCCCAGCATAATAATAGGACATGCACAAGCTTCTTAGGTACCAGCCAGGGTAATAAGGTTGTAAGCGGATTGCCGTTTCAGATTCCTTAATGGCTTCTTCAAATCTGCCCGCATATTTAAGGGTATCGCCCTGAATCGCATGAGCTAAGGGATCATTTGGTGAGAGAGAGATTGCTTTCTCTCCAGCCGAAATAGCCTGATCATACTGCCTTTTATATAAATAAAGAGTATTCAAAAGAGAATACGTCATAGACTCGTTTTCATTAATCTCTAAAGCCTTTTGAGCGAGTTCGCCGGTTTGGCGGAAAGAATCAGCTGGTGAATCGCTCCATCCCCACTGCATCTTCTGGAGGTTTACCCATCCCAAAAGCAGCAAGGGTAATACATAGTCGGGGTCTAACTCTATGGCCTTATTTAGAAGTTCGGTTGCCTTGGCGTTGTTTTCTTTGGAGGAGTTGTAAAATAGATGTAAGCCTTTAATTGCATACTCCCATGCTCTGAGACTTTTGGTTTCAAATGCGTGGCCTGTCTGTCCCCATGTTAGTTCAACTTGCAATTCCATTAAAATATTCTTCGTTATTTCATCCTGCAGAGCAAATAAATCTTCAAAGTTACGGTTGTAGCTTTCAGCCCACAAATGGATTCCTTTAATAGCATCGATCAATTGTGCATGAATTCGCACCTGGTTGCCCGACTTCTGCACGCTGCCTTCCAGTATATAACGCACCCCTAAATCTTCGCTTACCTGCTGAACCTTGACTGCTTTGCCCTTGTATGTAAATACCGAGTTGCTGGCGATAACGAATAATTCCGGATTTTTGGAAAAAACATTGATGATGTTCTCTGTGATTCCGTCAGCAATGTAATCTTGTTCAGGGTCGCCACTGACATTTTTAAATGGTAGAACCGCTATGGAAGGTTTATCTGGTAATGGTAATGCCATTTTCTCTAAAGAAGCAGGCTCTACTTTTTTTGATCGTTGAAGATAAATATTCCAGCTAACTAAACCTACTGCAACCACTACCAGAATGATAATGGCGGCCGTAGCTGTCCTGCGTGAATATCGACCTAAAAATCTTTTCTCACCAATCACTTTGCCGGCGGCATCTGGCTTCATCAAGACCCGATAAGCACCCACCGGCTTGGGGATATTTTTAACTGACTGCTGCCCCAGATATTCATACCCCAGAGGCAGTTTGGTTTCGATCTGATCAAAAGCCGTCTTTGAAACGCATATCCCCCCGGGATCTGCCAGTGCCTCCAGGCGGGCTGCGACATTCACCCCATCACCATAGATACGCTCTTTTTCATCAATGACATCCCCGAGGTTGATACCAATGCGAAACGCCATTCTACGGTTTTCGGCCAACTCTGCGTTGCGGGTCTGAAATTCATTCTGCACAGCCACCGCGCAATGCACTGCGTCGACCACACTGGAAAACTCAGCCAGCACATTATCTCCCGGAGAGTCGACAACCCGGCCCCTGTGCTGTTTGATCAGAGAGGTCATAACTTCACGGTAGGTAGCTAAAGTCTTTACAGTCTCAGCTTCATCTTCTGCCATAAGACGGCTGTACTCAACTGCATCGGCACTAAGAATAGCGGTGAGTTTGCGTTTAAAACCTTCTTGAGTCATAGAGCCCTCCTTTTAAGGTTTTAAAGCGAGAATGGAAAGTATTTGAGATGTTTAATAATTATAAATATCCAAAGGGTATTGGAAGGTCAAGGATAATTATAGCTTATAAGCTGGGTCTAATTTTGGATATCATGACAGAAAAACAGATATCCGCTGATAGTGATTGAGAATACATGCATTTTGGCAAAATTACATATATTGCTGTCTCATTTTTTTAAACCGGTTTCCTTTTCAGAATCTTGCTTTACCTGCATAGACATATATCTTCCAACGATCATTGCAATAATAACCGCCATATAAACACCGCCCGTGGCTGCTTCGAGAAATGCGAGTCTTTTGCCAATTATGGTTTGGGGTAAAATATCACCGTAGCCCAGTGTAGTCAGGGTGACGAAACTGAAATATAGTAAATCTGCGGTTTCAGAAAGCCCTGAAAACGAACCAGGAGAAATACCCTCCAGAACAACATAGAGGCCTGCCCACATGATTCCAATTAAAAGATAAGTAGATATCCCGGAATCATCTATAATTCTGGGCCGTATTTTAGCACTCATGCACATTTTTCGACTGCAATAGATGCCTGGTCTTTAGCAAGTTCTATCAATGCGGAACATTTTTCAGAAGACGAAATATAATTTTGAAAATCAGACCAGCCTGAAAATTTCTGTCCGGTAATCGTTTTACATTCTAATGCGCCTGGCTGGAACCGTTAAAAAATTGAACATCGAACATTGGACGTTCGATGTTCGACGTTCATCGGTTTCTTTTTCGATCAAACTGGCCGCTTCCGCGGCCAGCGGCTGGGCTGACACCCGACACCTGAAACCTGATGTTACAAAAGTAATATTTGATTCTCCAGCGATCTCGACTCCCCGGCCGCAATGGTGCGTATGGCCGGCAATCCGCGCACCGGGCATTTGTTTTCGCAGATGCCGCATCCCACGCAGCGTTTCAGATCCACATACGGCAGCTGTACCTCCAATTTTTTACCGTCCGGTCGAATGATAATATCTTTTTTTAGATAAATAGCTTTTGGCGAGGTGGGACAGACCTCCTGGCATACGATACAGGGCGTGTTTCCCGACCACGGCAGGCAACGGCCCCTGTCAATATAAGCAGATCCAATCTTGATCGGCTGTTCGATTTTGTCTTTTACGGCAATCTGCTGAATAGCACCCGTCGGGCAGACACTTCCGCACAGGGTGCAGGTATATTCGCAGTAACCCTGGGTCATGATCAGATGCGGCGTCCAAAAGCCGGCCATGCCGGCTTCGGTGAGGGTGGGATTGATCGCATTGGTGGGGCACACCTTCATGCACAGGCCGCATCGTTGGCAGAGTTCGAGAAAATCTTTTTCCGGAAGGGAGCCCGGTGGGCGGATGAGCCGCGGATCAGATACCTTGTCAATTTGACCGTCGAGTCTGCCCAAAAACGGAATAGACAGCCCGGCGACAAGGCCGCCGAGCACGGCGCGTTTCCCGATATCCGGTTTTTGTGTTAATTTGGGGGTCCAGCTAAATCCAAATGAGAGTGCGTCTTCCGGGCAAACATTAAAGCAATTAAAACACATATGGCACTCGGCGGTCTCCCAGTTCTGGTCGGGGCGGGGAGAGGCAGCTCCCTGACAGTGTTTCACACACAGGTTACACTGCGTGCATTTTTCTTCGTATTTTACCAGTCTCAGAATACTGAAGCGGGAAAAAATGCCCAGCAGCGCACCCAGGGGGCACAGAAACCGGCACCAGAAGCGCGGTCGGATTCGATTTAAGAATAAGATGAACAAAAATAGAAGGCCGATAAACCAGGCGGTTTGATAGGCCTGCTGAGTATAGCCGAATACCGGTGAGACCAGCATTTCTGCGCCGTAGCTCATCAGATTAATCACCTTAATGTCACTGACGGCCAGGGCATCGAACATGGAACGCAGCCCCAGGCCCAATCCCGGCAGGATCGCCAATGCCACCGACCGGAACAAAAATGAGATGGGATCCATCAGTCCGGTGAGGTTCAGGCCGAAGACGGCTGCAACCAGCAGTGCGATCAGGATAAAATATTTGATTTTCAGCCCGGAGCTTTTCTGGTTGACCTTTACCCTGCGGTCGCCTTTCAGGGCGGGTTTGCACGAGCCAACGGCATGATGAATCGCACCGAAGGGACAGATAAATCCACAAAAGACCCGGCCCAGAAAAATGGCAAGCACCACGATGGCCAATCCCCACAGAAAACCTTTGATCAGGTGATGCCCGGACAGCAGGGAGGAAATTCCCACCAGAGGATCGAGCTGAAAGAAAAAAGTGACCGGCTGGTCCAGGCGCAGATCTTGCGGTGCCGAAAAAGCCCCGGAATAATCCACATAGATATCCTGGGGAAGACGACTTTCAATTAAAAGGAAAAGAAAAAAACACAAAAACAACGTTTGCGTCGTTCGGCGCAACCAAACCAGATGACGTGCCTTCACAAAACCACCTTTTGCTGATCGAGCTTCCGGAAGTCATAGGTGCCTAGCCCCTGTTGCTGTGCCATGCGGATGAAGCCAAGATCCTGGGGTTTACGGTTAAACAGCAATGCGGCCCTGGCATCCGCTGCTACAGGATCATCACTTAAAATCAGGGTGTTTTTCACGGATACGTAAGATGTGCTTCCACCTGATGGTCCGTTCTGCGTCATGATGCGGATGGCATCGATGAGCGTCACGGTGGGTTGAAAAAAGTTGGCCAGATCCACAATGGTCCGATTGATATCTTGATGAAGCGACCATCTGCTGCCGGCAACGCCGCCAATCCAGTTTTTCATGCCGAGGGTTAATCCGCTGAGCGAATGGTGTTTTGCGATCGGTAAATTGATGAGCACATCGGCTTCAATCAGCGGTTGAAACACCGGCCAGATATCCAGGCGGTTTCCTTTTAACTTCATTTTGCGCATTAACGACGAGCGCGGATAGATAAGATCCGATCCGGTGTTTTTGGCAACTATTCCGGCGCCGGTTAATGCAAAACATTGTCTGGCATCATGGATGGTGTTGTCGGCAATTCGCACCTTTTTGGCACCGGCATCCTGACACAGCTCGATGACTGATTGCAGAACCTGCGGATGGGTGGTGGCTGCCAGCTCCGGGCGTCGGGCCCAGGAGAGGTTCGGTTTGATGACCACGATGTCACCTTTTGAGACAAAGCGGTTGATGCCGCCTGCGGCATCAAATACATTCCGGGTTAAATCCTTAATCGAATAGGCTTCGGCCTGGCCGAGACCTTCGATGATAAATTTGTTGTTCTGCGATGCTGCTTTTGCCGGGGATGGTTTTTTTAGCGGCCATGTCAGCGCTCCGGCCACTGCAAGACCACCGGACAGTTTCGCGAGTTTTTTGATGGATTGTCTCCGGGTAATCGGTTGATCAAATTTCATAGTCTGCTCCCTTTATTTTCTTTTTTCACCGCCCACTCACTGCGTTTGTTCGAAACGCAAAGGGCGCAGAGTGTATCTTTCATATTTCTTTTCGCTGAGAGGGCGAAAAGAAATTAAAAAATAAACCCTCTGCGTGCTCTGCGTCCCCTGCCCGCCATCGCGAGACGCTCAGGCGAGGCGGGCGGGTCTGCGGTGAGAATTAAATCAGAATATCCTTCTCCCATCCCATTTTGACCAGATCGATGCGGTCTGGATGGCTGTTGCCGAGGCCGAACTTGGTATCCGCCGCTTCAATATGCAACGGCCGTGGACTGATGGGTTTATTTTCTCCGAAATATGCATTTCGTTTGGCCTGGATAATTCGGGCCCCGACAGCATCGGCTGCCACCGGGTCGGTGCTGACAATTAATCCGCCATACGGCCAGGTATATTTGCGGCTAAAATGATGGGGGCCTATCCCGTGAAATAGCGGCGTCACCATGACCAAGATATTTAAGCGGGTTTTACCTCTGATGTGAGGCTTTTGCCAGATGGTAGCGAGCCTTTCACAGGCATTGCCATGATACATCCATGGGGCCGATACAAACATGATATAGTTTTTCAGCAGGGTTCCCAAACCGGACCAGTGGTGCGTTCGTATGGGACGCACGTTGATGAGTGCGGTGGCCTTTTTAAATACCGCATTTCCCCCCACCCCGCGATCATCGATTGAAATGTTACTGGTGCTGATACCGGATTCCATCAAGCGA
The DNA here is from genome assembly GCA_050116155.1 of Desulfobacterales bacterium. GTDB lineage: Bacteria > Desulfobacterota > Desulfobacteria > Desulfobacterales > JAHEIW01. Next base: position 4,111 of record JASFPE010000169.1, on the reverse strand, counting down.
CTTGCAATGGCATCCTCCAACGCTGCCGGTGTCGGCAGGTAGTGCCATACATTGCTTTTGATACCCACGATGTCGTCGGGTTTCACCATCTTGCGCCAGGCTTTGGCAGAATTCGAGGTATCGTGCAGCATGGCAACGGCCTGGTCCAACATGTCGACCAGAACTTCGGCATGCAATGAGCCATAGCCATTGGTAACCTCTGAATTGCGGATCAAGACCACGCGGCTTTTTTCCGTAGCCAGGCCGGCGGCTTTGCGCACCATGGGCAATCCCATCAGACTGCCCATGACGACACACGAGCCCGTCCGGATGAAGTCTCGGCGGGTAATGATGCGTTTTTTTTCTGTCATCCCAAAATCTCCTGTGGTGATGGAACCCCTTTTGGTGGCCCAATAATTTTAGCGTAATAATTCTCTGCAGCTTATTGCAAGGTGGTTCATTATTCAATACGGTTCAAAAGTCGTTCGGCCAATCTGCGACTATCTGCCTCTAACACAATGGCCAAAAGATGGTCTATTTGTTTAATGGCGGCCCATTTGCCGTTTTCCAGCAAAGCGCTTCCGGTTGAATCCGCATCCGGCAGATAATGTTTTAAAAAACGGGTCCGGGACTGCATGGCGTTTTGTGCATTCGCGTAACTGATCAGCAACAGGCGGGCTCCTTTATTATCCAAGTGGTAGGTTGCCAGCACTACATCGGTTTCGGCGGATATATTCAAAATATTTTCGTCTGCGAGATAGTAATGATAGTTGAGCACCATGAAATGGTGGAGATAGTGAATTTTTTTGTTCTGTAATCCTTCAGATGGTAACCGCCTCAATATTTTGGGTGGTGCGCCTTCCTGAGAAATGGCGGCGGCCACCTTCCCGGCGAGTTCCTTGATTGCCTGTTCAGCGGCTTCGGTATCTTCCTCTGCATAGATGGATATAAAATAGCGCGATTTCCAAAAGCTCAGCCATCCGGGTCGCAAGCGGGCATTCTGCCCGATATCGATGACGCTGCCATCGGTATCGTGGGTGAAAACACCGAACGCGTCCCGGGGCGAGCCCATGTCAAATATGTCCAGCATGATGACCGGACGGTTGAGGGCCGTGTACCGGCGAGACAGGCATGTCTGCATGTTATAGGCCCTGTATACTTCGGCGCCGCCATTGATGTAACTGAAAATTGTTTTGGGATCAAAAATACGATCCGGTAATTCGGCGGTCCATCCATTAATCTGCTGCGGCAGGTTTTGCTGGAGGCGTTCGAGGCTATCCGCATGGGAGGTTTGTGCCATAAGATGGGTAACCACGCTTAAGGTTAAAAGAACAGGCAATAACGAGATTGCCCTGGTTTGTAAGACGCGTATCATAAAAATTGCCGGAAACCGCCGTGATGGATCAATACTAATGAATCCCTGGAACGCAGGAAACCATTGAATTTGACATTTGGAAAGGCACTCTCAAACTATCCGGAGTGCATAGGGAACCTGCTTACAGCGAGAGTATCTCAGCTGTCAAGGAAATAATATATATTAAAACCATATACGACTAAGTCGGGGAATCTCATCACAGCATTGCCGCAAAAGTTCGGATCATTGTTTGGCTCTCATTTCAAAGTATCGATAACGATCCCCCGATTGTACCACAACTTCGTGAATCCGGATGTCCTTGAGTACACTCAAAGGAACACTAACGCCGGCTTTGCCAAGGGACCAGACCTTTCGATAAAAGTCTGACAGCCCCGCCACAGAGTTTTTATTGACCGCCAGAATGATGTCACCCGTCTTTAACCCTGCCTTTTCGGCAGGTCCCCCCGAAGTCACCCGCATGACAATCACCCGTCCATGAGTTTCTTCAACACTTAAACCCAACCACGGCTGTGGCGGTGTGCTTGGACGGCCGCTGCGAATCAGATCCTCGAGAATCGGTTGCAAAAGATCGATAGGAACAAACATATTACAGGGAATTATACCGAGGCCGGAAATCGGCTTTTGGGTGAAAATGGATCCGATGCCCAAAAGTTTACCCTGCGGCCCGATCAACGCCGCTCCGCCATAACTGGAATAGGGAGGCGCCGTATAGATGGCGTTTTCGAGAAGATACTCCCAGTATCCTGTAAACTCCCCTCGCGATATAACTCTCACGCCCTGAACCGCATCGGTTCCGCCATGGCCGGCCACCAGGATAGGGTCTCCTTGTTTGAGTGGGGCAGAATGTCCAATTTTTATGGGCTCAACGCCCAGATTTTCATTGGAACGCACAATTCCGAAACCGGTCTGATGGTCATATCCGATAAAAGTTGCCTCAAAAGTTTTGCCTTTCTGATTCACCACTTCGATACGGTTGGCCTCAAGTACCAGGTAACCAATGGTCAGGATATGACCAGCGGAATCTATCAGGGCGCCATTGCCCTCACGGGTGGTACCCAGTATACCTGCCGTACGCGCCTCAATTGGGATGGTTGCTTTTATCTTTACAATGGCATTCAGGATATCTTCGGGTTGCTGCTGGGCCTGAGCCGGCATGCTCAGCAGGATGATGGCCATCAGTATATAAAGTTTTTTCATGAATTCTCACCTGCTTTGACAAGCAATTATTTATTTAAAAAAGGTTGCCGAGTATTAATTTTAAACAATAACGCGAGTTTTGCTCTGCTTTAAAAAAAGCGTCTATTAAATTAGTAATAAGCTCAATTTTTTAAAAGGCAATGTCTTTTTTCGATGACGACGACCTTCGCAGAAGAGATCAGGATTCAGTAAACACTACCAGAAACTATCTCAAAAATGTGGCTAAGGGTTCAGGGCCCCGGTAGAAAAAAGCGGGATTTCACATCTTGATTTTATAAATTAATGCGTTCAACAAGCGCGGGGCGGAAAAACGCATTTTTGAGATAGCTTCTAGTGAGCTGTTCTAGAAATAAATTACAAAACTATTTCATGTGATCATCACAGGCTAATTCGTAAAATCAATGAGCTCAATCATTCAAGGTCATATTGTATTCTGACAAGGCGATATGCACGGGGATGTCTCCAAATTAACTCGGTGGCCCGATATTTGGGATGATAGGTACCAACCTATTCGATAACCCTAAGCGTTACGATAAATCCCAAATATCGGGCCACCTGGCACCTTAAGGATTCATATCGGCTTGTCAGAATATAATATGACCGGGCACAACTATCTAAAATACTTCTGGGACGGCACCCTAGTAGCGGCTGCTTTTCTTTGGCTGACTCCATCTGGACTTGCCCATATCCTCAATGTAGTTTACCGCCTGAAACACCGCATTTAAGCTAAAGGCCGGCAATTGCTGAAGGTTGGCTGCGCGCTCGGCCCGGTACTTTTCTGAGACCGCCAGCAATCCGCTTCGTCGACAAACCAGCAAGGCCGTCGATTCCGCCTCAATTTGCTCGCCCGCAACATTGACGCCACGCCGTTCAGACCACCAGGCATTGCTGTCAATTCCAAGATGGCCGCAAAAGATGTGTCCGAGTTCATAGACCAACGAGGAATATTTGTCTTCCAGGGAATGCCGCCGGTTAATAATAATTAGATAATTCGAATCCTTTTTTAGTTCTAGATCCTTATATTTTTTCCTTAATGCCGGCGTTATGCGGGTGGCCGTATCCATATTTTCCTGCTCCAGGGATGTTTCATAAACGCTGATGCCCTGGATGGTGCAATTGAAGATGGTATTCTCATAAATTTTACTAAAATGTTTGGGTTTTGCTATGGGTGATGCCAGCAGGCCTTCGGCAACGGGATGGCCCTCCGTGTCTTTAACGTCAAAAACAAAGCGTATCGGCCCCATTGGCGCCAGGATCATCATTGGACGGGCATCAATCTTCGGGCGTCTCCTGAATTTTCGATTCCAGGTTCTGGCAGTGGCCACATATGATATTGCTGGATTTTGGATAAAAAGCAGAAAACAGTTGAAGGGCGAGTAATTTGGGAACCGGGATATAAAATTTAAAAGATTGACATATTCTTTATGGTTGTGCAGCCGATGGCTGGCGCTGAAAATTTCATCCACGGCATTCAGTTCTATATCCTGATCGATGGGGCGGCCATCTTCATATATTTCGCTTGCGGCAATGCTGCTGTCAGGGAACAAATTCATCTGCTGA
>JASFPE010000168.1:0-10056 GCA_050116155.1 Desulfobacterales bacterium | reverse complement strand
TCACCCGCCGTCATGCCGGCCTGTGTGATCTCATTTTTTTGAAAGGTGAGTAATTCCAGATGCTCGGCCTGGCGGTCGTTAATTTTGTGGAGTTCTTTGAGTTTTTCGATTAAGGGCAGGAGCTCATGGTAGTCGTCATAAACCTTTTGGCGCAATGGCATCAGACCTCCGAATTGGTCGAGAATCAACAGATGCTGATCTTCCTTTAAGAGACCTTGATGGGCATGTTGACCGGATATGCTGGCCAGATTTTCAGTGATGGAATTTAAGACCTGGATGGTGGCCAGGCGTCCGTTAATATATACGCGGTTGCTATCGCTGCGGGATATGATTCGCCGAACGATTAACCTATCTATCACAGGGTAATCGTGTTCGGCCATTATTTCGGCAATCCCGCTGGTTGGTGTAATTTGAAACAATGCTTCCAGCTCAGCCGCTTCGGCTCCCGTGCGGACAAGGTCTGCCGAAGCCCGGCTGCCCAATAGAAGATTGACGGCATTGAGGATGATGGATTTACCGGCCCCGGTTTCACCGCTGAGAATGGTGAGACCATCGAAAAATTTGACGTGCAGATCGTCAATAATGGCAAAGTTACGAATTGTGAGTTCCTGAAGCATGCTAAAAATATATCTCACAACCCATAATCTTTGTAAAGATTCTTATTAGCGCTAATCCGGTGATATTTTTTCCACCATGAGCGCCATGGTGAAGGAAATCATTTCGTCACCGCGGCGCCGGCTCAGGATTTCGGAGACGATTTCATTTTGTTGCCCGTCTGAGCCTCCGATTTCGATCCATTGTCCCAGGGGGACCACGAGATGGGTTTGAGCGCCATGAAAGCGAATCACACCGTCTGTGGTGTTGTCTTGGGTAACGCGGGGAATGATTTGTAGGTTCACCTGATCACCCACAATTCGTGGGGTGATTTCAAAGCCGGTTTCAATTTGTTTGTAGGTCACCGGACCGGTCTTTTTGAGGTGGGGACCCAATCGATAGCCCCAGGTTTGGCGGTAAGGGATCTCTTTGCCGGTAATGATGTAAGCCGGAGATCCAGAAGATGTTATCACGAAGTATTCGGAAACGATGTTTTGATCGCTTCTTCGGCTTTCCAGATTTACTTCAATACCGTCTTTGTTTTGCTGGCCGGTGGTAATACGCCAGTCTTCGCCCGATACGCTGCCATCGACGGAGGTTGAACGTTGATCATCTGATCGTTTCTCATAAAAACGAACCCGAATTCTGAGCCGCTCAATGGGAACGTCAAACTGTTTTAGATAGTCATGAACGCGCTGGATGGCAGCCGGGTTGTCGACAATGACCAAAGCATTGACCCGTGTGTCTACCGACAGGTGACCTTCCGACGAGAGCAGACTTTGGACGATCGGTGCCAGTTCTTGCACTCCGCGGTATTTAATTCTGATCACGGCGACTTCATCTGCATGGGAAACAGCGCTTATAATAAATGCTGTTAGGAATAATAAAAGTGAATGGATCTTGAAAATATTGAAAAGGGATGTGTGTTTCATTTTTCTATTCTTGCTTTTTATTGTTTATGGGAAAAAGTTTAGCATGAGCGTTTCCAAAGGTCAAAAAGGGGGTTGACAATATTTTTTTAGGTATGATATTATTTATCGTAAATATACGATAAATAGGCTTACAATCATGAGCAAAATAAAATCAGATATTCCGCCCGCATGCTGCACATTGGATATAGATGGTGTCCAGCAGGTGCGACTGATCAATATGTTCAAAGCGATTGGAAATCCTATTCGGTTTGACATTATTAAGTTCCTGGTCACCCATCCGGGCTGCATTACGGGTGAAATCGTAGATTATTTGCCGATCGCCCAGGCGACCGTTTCACAACACCTTAAAGTTCTCAAAGACGCGGGCTGGATATCCGGCATCATTGAAGGTACCTCGACATGTTACCATTTGGATGAAAAAAATATCGCCTGGTTCAGATCTCTAATCGGGGAGATATTTTAGCATAGGGTCGCTTGAAAATCGATAGAAGTGGTTTAGCGATTTTTTTGAGCGCCTAATCATCGTGAAATTACGATTGACTGCAAGGTATTTTTTTTGGCAATAATCATCGTAAAAATACGATTAATAAAATTGGAGAAAACCCATGTTAGATCAAATTGCAAAAATAAGCGATTTTATCATCGGCTCTTTTTTTCACATCTGGCCGTATTTGCTGGTGACCGTTCCATTGGCCGTGGCAGTGCAGATGTCGGGTGCATCCAAATACATCAAGCGCGCCTTTCAGGCCAGATCCATGACCGCTATTCTGCTTGCAACCGCGGTGGGCGCGTTTAGCCCGTTTTGCTCATGCGGGGTTATCCCGGTAATTGCAAGCCTTCTGATCAGTGGCGTGCCTCTGGCCCCGGTGATGTCCTTTTGGATAGCCTCGCCATCCATGGATCCCGAGATCTTCTTTTTAAGTGTGGGTCTGATCGGTTGGAAGCTGGCGATATGGCGTTTAGCAGCAACGCTGGTGCTGAGTCTGAGTGCCGGTTTTCTCACTCACGCCTTAATGGCAAGGGGATGGTTGGGTCACCGGATTTTGCGTACCCGCAAAGTAACCACTGTGCCAGGTACAACCGAGTTTATTAAAAAGAGTTGGAAAACATTGAAGTTCGCCATTGTCGGCCGAAAATCTTCATCGTTCTCAAAATTTCCTGTTACTCAGGGCTCAGGAGAGGCGCTTCAATTTGTATCGAACCTGCAACCGCAGATGGCAATGTTATCGATGCCATCTACGGCATGTGACGCCTGCGATACAACTGCTTCGATTCCGCAGTATCGGCCCATTGCCCCGCAGACAGATGTGGAACCAACTGCTGGGAAAGATTGCTGCAGCCACCCGCCTCAAACCTGTGCCGACGGTGATACTTTAGATTCGTTCTGGCGACGGTTATTCAAAGAGACAGCCCGTGCAACTTTGATGGTGGCAAAATTTATGGCTTTGGCATTTTTGCTGGAAGGTTTGATCACCTTGTATGTTCCGCAATCATGGATATCAGGTGCTTTAGGCCGGCAAAATCCGATGGTAATTATTTGGGCGGCATTGTTGGGAGTGCCGACGTATACTACCAGCCTCACGGCCCTGCCGATGATCAGTGGCTTACTCACCCAGGGTATGAATCCGGCTGCCGCGCTTGCATTTCTGGTGGCCGGTCCCACAACCACTTTGCCGGCCATGGCGGCCGTATGGCCGTTAGTTACGCATCGCGTTTTTGGATGTTATATTGCATTTGCATTAATGGGTGCCTTATTGATCGGCTATTTATTCAACCTCACATCCATGGTTTTGGGTTAATTAGTACCGGTTTTTTTTTATTTTTTTTATAAATATAGAATGTTATCATGTTTTGATGACGATATTTTAGCGGAGCCGCCATAGGATGGTACCCATGATACGAGATGAGGCACTTGTGGTTTACAGAAAGCTGGAGCGGGAGTTTCAGGCGACCGAGCTACACCGGTCGATGCACATCGAGCAATATGAAGCCGACACAGAACTGGAATATGATATTATTGCTGTCACCGGCAACAATAGGGGTAAGGTTCGCCTGCGTATCGAAAAATTTGTCGGCGGGGGGTTTGCCGGGCAAGTCTATCGTGTAAAAATATTGGATCTTGAGACGGATAACGGCCCCATAGGTGATCTTGCGGAAGGCGGAATTTTTGCCATGAAGATTTTAATTCCGCCTTCTGCTTTTTCAAGGCTGTTTCGCAATGTTCTGTATTGGGTCGGCTTCCAGGGACCGTTTCAACTGCAGGTCAATCCTGACGCCGCTCGATCCGGCGCGATATGGCAAAAATTTATCCGCCGCGGGGCAAAAGTGCGATTTGGTAGCGAAAGGGGTGTCGTTGATATCCATGCGATTTTTGAGGACTCAACCCTGGGCAGCTGCGGTGAATTAAGCGAATGGGTAGACGGCCGGACCTGGCGGTTGGAAGTCGATGATCGTCTGGATCTACTGAAGCATTGGATCAAAGGCAAAAAGGTTGATGAGCGGCTTCTGGGTTCGCCCGAATATCGCGCCAAGCGCACGTTCATGCATGATTTCGTAAAGCTGTTGCATCAAATGGGCGCCCATGAATTTGCCCGGCAGTATGAATGGACAACCTGGAAAAGCCAGCCCAACTGTTTAAAACGCACCCCTGCAGAAGACAATTCGTCTGACGGATTGGTGGCGGTGGATTTTCGGGCAGGCCTTGCCCTTTTGCCATTTTTACCGATGAGCCCAGGGGATATCAAACTGATTGCCCAGGGACTGCGACGCGGAAGCCTGGTGCAATTTGACCGGGGAGATATTGGTAAGCTCGAACAATTTGTGGCGACCCACCATGATGCCTTTTCCGATATGCACCACCTGCTGGAAGAATTGAAATCCGCAGAACAGGTGTATCGAAATTCCGTTCCCGATATTAGCCACAATCATCTGCGCCTTTTTTTCAGCCGGCGCCTATGGTCAACCATGCTTCGCAGCGCTGTCAATGGTTGGAAAATTCGCAATCTGATCGATGCGCACTGGCACCGGCGGTTGCAAACCAATGTCGTTTTGACACTGATTTTTGGGCTGCTCGGATTTATACCGCTGCTCGGCAGGTTTATTCGGCGAATTTGGGGGCAGACTTCATGGCGCCGGCATTATAAAGCCATGTTGACCCGCTCTGGTTATCTGAGCAAAGCCTTGCACGCCAAGATCATTGAAAACATCATCGCATGGCACAGGGCCGGACGGCTTGGTAATGAAAAAGCGCTGAACCTGTCCCAAAGGATCTGGCCGTGCGTGGTTCATCTGCCCCTGTCGTTACTGCCGGCGGGAATTCATAAATTTATGACCGACTGGCAGCATGCCAAGGAACGGCTGAATTACTATTTACTGCGGCCGGTGCGTTTGTATTTCAACAACGAGCTTCGTGAGCAATGGCTGCGGGAGATGGTCACCGAAGGACAGGAAAAACATTTACTCGGTGATGAGGATGCCGATGTTATTCTTTCACAGATCAAGGAGCCTTTTATTCAGAAGTATCTAAAAAGCCTGGCGGTTCATTTGTGTACCCTGCCGGTCACCCAGGTGGTTTCGGTGATGGTTGCGATTGTTTATGTGGTCATGCATCCTGAAATGCCGCGGGCGCAGGCCTATGGCATCGGGCTTGGCATCATTGCATTGTTTCAGGTGGTGCCGATTTCACCGGGCTCATTGGTTCGCGGGCTTTATGTGGTATTCCTTGTGATCCGGGAACGGAATTTCAAAGATTATAATATTGCCGTGTTTCTCGGGTTCTTCAAGTATATCGGTTATCTGGCTTTTCCGATCCAGATGACCTATCGGTATCCGGCCCTGGCCAGATTCATGGCCGGTCACTGGGCCACCGAGGCAGTGCATGCGGTGCCGGTTTTTGGGGAAAGAGGCGCCTTGCTGGAACACAGTGTGTTTAATCTTTTTTATAATTGGCCTTTAACCATCCGGCGTAGGATGCGAAAACGCAGTGAATGGCGCACCGCCTTGCCGACACGATACTGGCACATAGTCATGTGCGTCATTGTGGCAACCGGCATATTTGTGTTGGCCGAAGGGTTGTATTATTCCAAAGTCGGCCAATTGCCGAGTATGCGCGCAATGTGGTCCCTGGTGGTGTTCCTGCCCCTTGTCAGTGGCGCAGTCGTAACCCTGGGCGCCGGCGGGGCAACGTTGTGGAAACGACTAATTGGTGCCATCGGGTGTGCAACGGCTGTTGGTGTTTTTTACACGGTGCTTTCCCCCATGTTTGGCCATGGCCAGGCAATTGAGATCTCTGCAATATTGATAAATTGCGTGTGGCGCGTGTTTGTATTTACCATTTTGTCGGTTATCGGTGTACTTTTGACCGAGCTGATGTTGCCGGAGCCTGAAACTGATTATTCGGAGGAAAAAGATGAAAAAATATCAACCGGTTGATCCCAAAAAATTTCCGCGCTTTGCCGGTATAAAAACATTTATGCGTCTGCCGCATGTCCGAACTACCGAGGATATTGATTTTGCAATCGTCGGGGTGCCATGGGACGGCGGGGCTTCGTTTCGAACCGGGCAGCGATCCGGACCGGATGCCATTCGCAGGGTGTCGGCCTTGCTCAGACCGTATAATATGGAACTGGATGTCAGGCTTTTTGATCACTGCTCCGGTGCGGATTACGGCGATCTTTCTGTGGTTCCGGGATATATCGAAGATTCGTATAAACGCATTGAAGAAGAACTCTATCCGTTGGTCGATGCGGACGTCATCCCCATTTTACTGGGTGGCGATCACTCCATGACCTTGCCGCAGCTGAGGGCCATTGTCAAAAAACATGGACCGGTGGCATTGATTCAATTCGACGCCCACACGGATACGTACGATGAATACTTTGGACGCCCCTATAATCATGGCACCCCGTTTAGCAGAGCCGCTGAGGAACATCTTCTCGATATGAATCATTCCATCCAAGTGGGAATGCGAGGATCAGTTTATTCTAAAGAAGACTACGATCAGGCAAAATCCTATGGATTTGAGCTGATTACCATGGCAAAGGTTCGTGAAATCGGAGTTCCAAATGTCATCGACCGAATTCATAAAAGGGTTGGGGACGCCAACGTATTTGTCACCTTTGATATAGATGCCGTGGACCCGGCATTTGCGCCCGGCACCGGCACGCCGGAAGTCGGCGGTTTCACCAGCGCTGAAGCCATGTGTCTGGTCGGCGGCTTAAGGGATTTGAATATCGTCGGGTTTGATATTGTCGAAGTTTTGCCGGAATATGATCCGTCGGATATTACGGCATTGCTGGCCGCAAATATTGTTTATCAATTTATTTCAATTATTGCTGCAAAAAATAAGCAAAATCTTAATCCCGAATAAAGCCTTAATAAAGCAGGTTTTTCATCAGGTTTAAATCATAACGTTCGCCGATTAATTTTGATCGCAAGTCATCTATCCCGTCCTGACTGACTGCCCCATTACTTATGGCCATTTTTGTGATCATACCGCCGCTGACATGCACGGCACCTTCAATTTTTTGACCGTTGTACTTAAACTTATGCCTGACGGTAAAATCCGGAGACCTCCCAAACCTCCAGTCCCAGGATTTATATTTATTTTCACAGAGATGATAAATCCTGTCCCAGTCAGCGCCGATTAACCGATGGGTTTTCAATTTTCCAAAGGCATCGGATAGACTTGCGATTAGCTTTTTGCGAAAGGTTGCCATATCCATTGGATGAGGTAAATATTTGGCGATGTTGGTGACGTCACTTTTGATGGATCGAATTCCTCTAGATTTTACGACTTGAAGGGTTGTATCCAGAGAATTTCCAAGCGCTTGTAGATCGGAATCAAAAAGAAGGGTGCCGTGGCTCAGCATCCGTTTGGTATTCGTGTATTGGGAATTCCCTGAAATTTTTTTGTCCTCAACCACGATATTATTTTTTTCCGTCATCTCGGCCGGAATACCCAGATGATGCAGGGTGGCGATGATCGGTTGAATCAGCTTCTTGAAGTAATCTAATTTTTGTCTGTTAAAGCCAGTAATGAAACTAAAATTTAAGTTGCCGTCATCATGATAAACTGCCCCGCCGCCGGATATCCGTCTGACCAATTGAATGTCGTTGTCTTGTGCATAATCGAAATTAAATTCTTGGAATAGATTCTGATGTTTACCGACAATAATCGAAGGTTCGTTGACGTAAAATAATAAATAATCGAAACCGGCATCTAAATTTCGCAAACAGTATTCTTCCAACGCCAGATTCAGGTAAGGATCGGTGATGTTGTTATTATCAATTAATTTCATTTTCTTTGATTAAGATTAATACAGTTTTAAAAATTGTAAATCTAGTACTAATGGTCTCATAAAAAGCCACAAAATCAGTTTATGGTCATTTGACCGAAACAGACTGTATCGTAATTGACAAAACGACACAAACTGCTGTTACGTCATTCCGGGCTTGACCCGGGCACGTAGTCAAGCTTTAGCGCTATCCAGGTCATATCAATGGCTTCTGGACTCCGGCGTTCGCCTGAGTGACGGGATTGGGGCTTTTTACGAAATCGTTAGGACTTTGTCGCGCATAAAATGAGCGGATCAAAAATAGCAGAGGTTTAAATTTGAAAGGTTTTGAATCTAGAGGCTTAAATCTGACTCCGTTTTAGATATATACTCGATAATTGATGAGGATATACTTTTTACATCTTTTTGATGAATATCTAAAAATTCCTCTGTTCCTTCTTCGCGGATATCCAATACCTCATCCAGGTCATATCCGGCTCCGCTGAGCACGGCGATATAATCTGCCAGGTGCAAAATGAAAGCCATCTCACTTCCATGTGATCGTGACGGATGGTGGTGGTATTGTATGGCCTGGGTTAAGGACTCGGGGAATTCCCAGTGCGCGCATATTTCAGCTGCGATTTCAGCGTGGTCGAATCCCAGAATTTGTTTTTCAGCTTCAAGAAATCTCTGATTGCCGTCGTCCATGAAGGCATCCAGGGTTTCTCTTTGTTCGAAAACATACGGATCAAGGATAAGCTTGCCCATGTCATGAATTAAACCTGCCGTAAGGGCTTCATGGATTATCGGTGGATTTATTTTTTCGGCAATTAGCTTGGCAGCTCCGGCGACCGCAAGGGAATGTTTCCACAACTCATCCGAATGATAGCCATAGCCGGGCAATTTTTTGCCCATAAAATCAGAGAACGCGGCGATGGTACATAGTTCACCCAAGGCTTTAAATCCCAGTATAACCGCGGCATGATGTATCGAGGCAACTTTTCCACTCATCCCGTAGTAGGTGGAATTGGCCATTTTAAGGACTTTGGCAGCGATGGCCTGGTCGCTTTCGATAAATTCCGCAACCTGCTGTGCGGTTGAATTTGAATCAAACAGAAGCTGTTGAATTTTAATTACGACTGCAGGCACGGGCGGCAAATCTTTCACCGCTTTTTTGATTTTTTTCTTCAAATCCTGCTGGTCCATTGTCTCATTGGATTGTTGTAATGTCGTGGTTGTCATTTTGTGCTCATTCTCTTTGCGTGTCAGCCATGAAAGCTTGGGGCTTTATCTATGGCACCGAATTTAAATAAAATATGTTTCGAACTGCTAAATTATTGAGAGAAAAAAATTTAAGATAAACACAGGCCTTTTATTGGCAGTACTTCACATTTCTTATCGGCTGTTTGGCGTAAAAGCTTTAATAATAGTTGCAGGTTCTATGTTCTCGAAACGATTGAAAAAGCAAAATTTACCGTCTTGTATACTTGCCGTTTCCGGATAGAAATCAATTAAGTGCCGGAACTTGCCTTGTTCAGCATGGCTATCGGTTTGGCCATATCTAAAATATGGGCATGAATTTTTTCAATCTGATCACCGGGTGCGCCCAACATAAGATCGTAGGGCCCGATGGATGATTTCATCCATGGCATTCTCCTGTAGCGGGCACCATCAAATTATTCAGATATTCGATGAGGATCCATTCCGAGACATCGTAAGGCAGGACTTCCATGATTTGATTGATGGTTTCCATTTTATCGGGCAGTTCGGTGCCGGTGACGCCGGCCATTTCGGTTAGTTTTAAAAAGGTTGCATCGTCAAATTTGATGGAGAGTTTATCCAGCTCGGCTCGCAGCTCTCGGGCTTCATTACTGATTTCTTCTTGCTTCAGTTCTTCAATGGCATTTTCAAGATCGTGTAAAAATGTCTGAGCCTGATGCACCGTCGCCCGATTCATGGAAATGTGCAGGTTGGCCGGTGAGTTCGCCCGTGCAAACTGGGGTTGTACATACCACCCCTTCTTTTTCAATACATCCGCCAGACGATAGACATTGATTTTTTCCGACGTGGACGCAAAGGCGAACATGCACATATTCGGCTCACCCAGAACCTCCACACCGTCAATGCCATTGATGCCGTCAATAACCAGCCGGGTGGCCTCCATCACCTCACGAACAATTTCACAATAGCCTTCATCCCCTAAATAGTTCATCACCGCCCAGGCAGCGGCCATGGGCCCGGCCGTCTTACTGCTG
>JASFPE010000167.1:0-10073 GCA_050116155.1 Desulfobacterales bacterium | reverse complement strand
CACTTAAAGCCAACCTTGAACCATGCTTATTATTCCCGCTGTAGATATAAAAGACGGGAAATGTGTCCGCCTGCTGCAAGGGCGGATGGATCAGGAAACCGTGTTTGCCGATGATCCAGCCGCCATGGCTCAAAAATGGGCCCAAGCCGGCGCTGAATTGATTCATGTTATCGACCTAAACGGAGCGTTTGCCAAAAGTCCTCAGAATATTGATGCCGTTCGAAAAATACTGCGGCATGTTCATGTCCCCATTCAACTGGGGGGTGGAATCCGAAACCAAAAAACGATTGAGATGTATATCAATATGGGGGTCAAACGGGTCATTCTCGGGTCAGAAGCCGTTCGACGACCAGAATTTGTGGACGAAGCCTGCCGGGAATTCCCCAACCAAATCGTATTGGGGATTGATGCCCGCAACGGATACGTTGCCACGGATGGCTGGATCCATACAACTCGAGTTCGAGCGATGGATCTGGCTAAGCAATTTGAAAACAGCGGCCTGGCAGCCATCAATTTTACCGACATCCATCGAGATGGAATGCAATCTGGATTAAATATCACAGAAATTCAGACGCTTGCAGAAGCGATCGATATACCGGTAATAGCCTCCGGCGGTGTATCAACAATCGATGATATCCATAAGCTCTTACCGCTGGAATCCTCCGGGGTGGTTGGTGTCATTGTCGGCAAAGCGCTGTATAGCGGCAAACTGGATTTCAAGACGGCATTGAAAATATCATGAGTATTTTATTAACAATTCTCTTGACAAAACATTGTTTCCAAGTTAAGTTGGCGGTTTAAAAACTGCTTGGAGAGGGCAGCTATAACTATAGCTTATCACGGGGAATTTTTTCAATCGCATATAATCGGCCACCGGACAACAAACCCGCTGGGCAAGTGGATCAATGTATGCGTGTCGAGAAGTATCAATCAATTGTAATTCCTTCCATAATATTTATCTTCCCCTTCCGTGATATGGAGGTTGCTATTATTGGCAATTTTTATCCCCGAAGATAAAATTTCCGAAATAAAGAATACGGTTGATATCGTTGATATTGTGTCTGAAACCGTGCTGCTGAAGAAGACAGGAAGAAATTTTGTGGGTCTGTGCCCGTTTCATTCAGAAAAGACACCATCGTTTACCGTAAGCCCCGAAAAGCAAATTTTCTATTGTTTTGGATGTGGAACCGGCGGAAACGCATTTAGCTTTCTCATGAAACAGGAAGGTCTAACATTTCCGGAAGCGGCCAGAAGGTTGGCCAAGCGTTATGGTATCGATATTCCGACAACAAAGCTGACGGCCGATCAGCAAAGGAAAATCAACCAAAAGGAAAGCCTACTTCATCTCAACGCTCAGGCGTTGAATTTTTTTCGCCGGGCTTTGAACGACAAGGTTGCAGGTCGAGGGGCGTTGTCCTATCTTAAGCAGAGAGGATTTTCCCCGGAGATCATTGATCGCTTTCAGCTGGGTTATGCACCTAAAGGATGGGACAATCTGCTTAAATTTTTGTCAAGAAAGCATGTCTCTCCCACCCTGGCTGAAACTGCGGGTTTGGTAATCGCCAGAAAAGATAAAAGCGGATATTATGACCGTTTTCGGGATCGAATTGTATTCCCGATTTTTGATGTTAATGCGAAGATTGTCGGGTTCGGTGGTCGCGTGCTGGATGATTCAGAACCGAAATATCTAAATTCACCGGAAACCCCTGTATATCATAAAAGCCGAACTCTGTTCGGACTCAACAACGCGCGGGAAAAATGCCGGACGGAAAATACGGTTTACATTGTTGAAGGATATCTTGATCTGCTGGCGCTTCATCAGGCTGGTATTGAAAATTCGGTTGCTACTCTGGGAACGGCGCTGACGGCCGAACACATCCGTTTGTTAACCAGATACACCCGACGAATGGTACTTGTTTACGATTCCGATGACGCCGGAATCCGATCTGCGCAACGCTGTATTAACACCTTTTGGAAAGAACATGTGGATTTTCGGAGAGAAGATGTCTTTCGGGAAGAGAAAGCAGATACGCACATCCTCGTATTGCCCGACGGTGACGACCCGGACTCGTATCTATTGAAACATGGACCCGAAGCATTTGTAGCCGCAGCGAATGAAGCGCCTGGCATTATATCCTTTTTAATTGATCGTGCCATCGACAAACATGGATTGTCAACCGAGGGCAAAATCCGGATCGTTTCAGATATGCAGGCACCTTTGGCAGCGATTAATGACAGCGTCGCCAGGTCGCTATACATAAAACAATTGTCGGAACGCATTGATATCGACGAAACCGTGGTTTTGGATAAAATTAGAGGGGCCGTCTCGCGAAAGGCCCAACATTTATCTGATCGAAAATACCCATCGGATTCGCCATCGGCGATAAGTGGAGCAGAATCATTGGCATCGTCGGGTCAAAAATTGCTTTCTGAAGCAGGCAGTCGGATAGAGCAACAAATTATTGCGATGATGATACAGTTTCCGCAAATACTTCCGGAAATCGAAGACCGAGATGTGCTCGAGCATTTTGAAAGCAATATGCTAAAATCCATTGGACAGGTGGTTTTAGAACACAAAATAAATTCCCCGGGACAGATCTCTGAATTGATGAATTTTTTTGAAGAACCCGTTAAAAAACGTTTGGTTGCCGCTCTGGCCCTTTCTGATGAATCTTGGGATAAAAAAGGGTGTCTCAAATTGATTGGTCAATTTGTGGAAACGATTCAGAGAAGGCATAAAAGCAAATTAATGGATGATAAAATTAGAGCTGCGGAATTGAACAAGGATCAACAATTACTCAACAGGCTGTTAATTGAAAAGCAGAAGTTAGCCATGCACAGCGCAAAACAGAAGATGGCCTTATTAAATGATAAGTAGTGTGGGGAGAGGAGAGTATATGCCAAGAAAACCCGCAAACAAAAGGCAAAGCGCAAAAAGAACCCCGAAAGCAGCGACGACAAAAAAACCGGCGGTTAAATCTAGAAGTACATCATCCGCTAGAAAATCAACGAAAACCACCCGTCGCACTGCCACCAGGGCCAAGAGTGCCAAGCAAACCACGAAAAAAGCCATCCTGGACTTATTGGCCAAAGGGAAAAAGCAGGGGTATTTAACTTACGACGAAATCAACGAGATGCTGCCCGAAGATATGCTTTCTCCGGAACAAATTGATGAAACCTTCATGATGTTTGATGATAATGAGATTCAGATAATCGATCAAAAAAAGAAGAAAACTGTCGTCAAACTTAAAAAAACAAAAGAAAAAAAAGTTAAACGCACCGAGACGCGGGATTCGGATTTTGGCACAGTCACCGATCCCGTCAAAATGTATTTGCGCGAAATGGGTCTGGTTACGCTTCTAAGCCGAGAGGGAGAGGTTGAAATCGCCAAAAAAATTGAAGCCGGAGAACAGGAAGTCTTGCGTGCGCTGCTTGAAACCACTACCGGAGTTGAAAATATTATCGATCTGGGCAACGAAATTGAAAGCGGAGCCATCCGACCAAAGTATGTCCTCAGAGATATTGACGAAGGCGATACATATGTGGACGAAATGATGCAGACCGAGAAGTTTCTGGAAACCATCCGTGGCATCAAAAATATTCATGAAGAAAGCAAAAAATTCCGAAACAAACTTTTTTCAGTGGACTTGGATCAGGATGAACAGCGTAGAATCAGACGCAGTATCGCTCGTCGAACGAATAAAATATTTGATTTGCTCAAAGAATGGCGTCTTGAATCCAGCGTTATCGATGAAATTGAGAGCATCATTCGTAAACAAATTGACTGGTTTGATGCAATGAACAGAAATGTGAGCAAGGGAGCAGATATCATCGACACCACAGTCAAAGAGCTTCGCGATCATTTCACCACCAAAACCAAATTCATCAGGTGGGCAAATCCGCGCACCGATCTCAGCAGAGAAGATGTGGGCGCACTGTATAAGGAGCTTAAGGAAATTCAAGAAAAAGTTGTGGCTCGGGAAAAAGATATCAAAGCCACCAATCGAACCCTAAAACGAGTGATGGTTAGTGTTGAAGAGGGCCGCTTTAGAGCCAAACTGGCGAAAAGCGAATTAACAAAAGCCAATTTACGTCTCGTGGTGAGTATCGCCAAAAAATATACCAACCGTGGATTGCAGTTTCTCGATTTAATTCAGGAAGGTAACATCGGACTGATGAAGGCGGTCGATAAATTTGAATATCGGCGGGGCTATAAATTTAGTACCTATGCGACCTGGTGGATTCGGCAGGCCATCACCCGAGCCATTGCAGATCAGGCACGCACAATTCGGATACCGGTACATATGATTGAGACGATCAACAAGCTTATCCGGACCTCCCGATACCTGGTGCAGGAGCAAGGTCGTGAACCTACACCTGAAGAAATCGCCGAAAAAATGGAAATTCCATTAGAAAAAGTACGTAAAGTATTAAAGATAGCCCGTGAGCCGATTTCGCTGGAGACACCCATCGGTGAAGAGGAAGACAGCCATCTTGGTGATTTCATCGAAGACAAAAAGTTTATGCTGCCTTCAGATGCAGCCGTAAGTCTGAATCTGGCCGAGCAGACCAGAAAAGTACTTGCCACACTTACTCCGCGCGAAGAAAAGGTGCTGCGTATGCGATTTGGAATCGGAGAAAAGGCGGATCACACGCTTGAAGAAGTCGGCCAGGATTTCGCTGTTACCCGTGAGCGTATCAGACAGATTGAAGCCAAGGCTTTACGTAAATTAAGACATCCGACCAGAAGTCGTAAATTGAAAAATTTTATCGAAACCTAGAGGGAAATTGAATATTGATGATTGAAGATTGAAGATTTATGGTCCGCCTCCTGCGGATCATTTATAAAAAACAATTATAAAAATGACGGAGCGCAGCGACATCCACAAATATTCAATCTTCAATATTAAATAGTCAATCCCGCTTTGACCGGGTTAGGGACTTGTACTTGACAAAAATAATTTCTATAGTTAGTAAACATTAATCTTGAGGGCCCATAGCTCAGTTGGTAGAGCCACCGGCTCATAACCGGTAGGTCCCTGGTTCGATCCCAGGTGGGCCCACTTTCCCTCAGATTAACAATGAAAATGGTAAACACATCGGTGGTGATATTCGTTGAAGAGGCGTGGGTTTGGAAAAACCGCGCCTTTTTTTAATTATCGCGGGGCGTTTTAATGGCAGCAAAAGTATCAGACATTGTTCAGGTAATGGAGATAATTGCGCCAACGCATTTGGCTGAAGAATGGGATAATGTTGGGCTCCAGATCGGAGATCACCACTGGCCGGTTAAGACGCTGGCAGTGGCATTGGATCCAAGCTTGCAAACCGTAGAAGAATCTCACAATAAAAATGCGGATATGCTGATCACCCATCATCCGCTGCTATTTAGACCACTTACGGCCATTCATTTTCACACACCGATTGGATCTATCATCCAGAGGGCCGTTCAGTATCAAATGGCTATTTTTGCAGCCCATACCAATTTGGACAAAACAGAAGATGGCCTAAACGACCTTTTTGCCCGCCGAATTGGACTTCAAAATCTCAAAGTATTGCAGATTTCCAGCGTGTCCGAAGATACCAGACAAACCGTCAATACGACTTTGGGCTTGGAGCGTGTTCAGGGAATCGGTCGTGTTGGTGATGTAAAACAGGCCGTCGAGCTCCAGAGCCTGGCTGCGAATATCAAAAAAGAGCTGAATCTGCAAAAGGTTAAGTTCGCCGGAAAACCGGATCTGGTTATCACGAAAGCGGCTGTCTGTACCGGTAGCGGCTCCGAGGTGTTGAAATCTTTTTTCGCTTCCGGCGCGCAGGTCTATATCAGCGGCGACCTCAAGTACCATGATGCCAGAGATATCGAAGCCGCCGGTTTAGGTATTATTGACATTGGACATTTTGCCTCCGAACATATTGTTGTCGCGGAACTGGCAAAGCGGTTAGAGACTATATTAGAGCAAAGGCGACTGGAGGTAGATGTTTTCGCCTGTGAAATTGAAGAGGACCCGTTTGTGATGATATAGACGGAAAGTTGGTAATTTTTGATAATATGCCTTGAATTATGTCACCGCTGTTCCTAAATTATGTGTGCAAATATCAAATAGCTTATGGGATGAGAAAAAATGCCGAATATTTCCAAAGCACAAATTGAATTACTGGTGAGACTCCAGGAAATCGCGATTGAAACAAACAAAATCCGTTCTGTCCTCAATTCGGTTGACCATCGCATTGATACGCTAAATAATGGATTAAAAGAATTTGAGAAAATTATTGAAGAAAAAGAGACTATCCTTACCGAACTCGACCAAAAGTATCGATCTTATGAAGCCGATGTGCAAATGAATATGGATCGTATTTCCAAAAGCAAAGAAAAGCTTAGATCGGCGAAGACCAACAAAGAGTATCAGTCGTCTGTAAAAGAAATCGAGGACATAGAGGCGATCAATTCTAACATTGAAGATGAAATGCTCAATTTTCTGGAGCATATGGAAAGTGCCGAAAATACGCTCACCCAAACAAGGGCCGAGTATACAAAACGGGTTGATCAAACCAATGTCGAGAAAGTTGCCATAGAGAATGAGGCCGTCAACGGAAAACAACAGCTGGTGAGGCTGGATGAAGACTGGCAAAAGATATCCGCCCAAATCGATCCAGATCTGCTTG
Organism: Desulfobacterales bacterium; assembly: GCA_050116155.1. Classification (GTDB taxonomy): domain Bacteria; phylum Desulfobacterota; class Desulfobacteria; order Desulfobacterales; family JAHEIW01. Next base: position 3,413 of record JASFPE010000167.1, on the reverse strand, counting down.
AAGCCTTTAACAAGACTAAATTAAATCATACAAACGGGATTGCGATTGTCACTGCGAAGAACGCCGTATGTCAGGGATGCAATATGAATATACCCCCCCAGCTGTATAATGAGCTGCATCGTTTTGACCGTTTGATAAATTGCCCTCACTGTGAGAGAATTATTTATTGGGACGATCATAACGGACGGCCGGAGTAACTCAAACGATCGCTGGATAACGACTTTCGTCCAGAGGAAAGTCCGAACACCATAGGGCAGGGTGCTCCATAACGTGGAGTCGTGGCGACGCGAAGGAAAGTGCAACAGAAAGTATACCGCCCGATGTCAGAACAATTGTTTTGGTATCGGGTAAGGGTGAAACGGTGCGGTAAGAGCGCACCAGTTCCTCGGGTGACCGGGGAAGCTTGGCAAACCCCACCCGGTGCAAGACCAAATAGAGGAGCGTTGGAGAGTGGCCCGCTCGAGCTCCCGGGTAGGTCGCATGAGATGTCGGGTAACCGCCATCCAAGATGAATGATCGTTGTCCGGTCGGGGGAAACCCGGATCGGGTACAGAATTCGGCTTATGGGTTGCTCCGGCCGTTTTGGTTGATTGGGGATAAGATGCAGGAGATGAAAAACAAAGAAGTTTCTTGTGACTTTTCATTTGGTCAAAAAGTCCAAATCTTTTCCGAAGACTATTTAAAATGTAGTTCCTTGCTAGCCAAGACAGATGACCCCAAAAATACGTTTACCAAAAAATTGTATTCCAAGCTCATTTCGAGCTCCATGCTTTTGGAAGACTTCCTGGATTTTCATGGTGCTAAAAATAATAAGAACTGGTATTTTTATCGAGAATTGGCAGCGACCGTGAGACATCTGAGTCTGGGCGCAAACTTTCAGAAACACATATCCAATCGTCTGGTTTTCTATGATTTAATCGATATCGGCGAATTTGAGAAAGAAGGCGAGCGTACCCATGAATTCTTAACGCAATGCCTGATAAAAATCGCTCCGGTAATCATCAATGAAGCGCGTCGGCTGAATATAGAAATTCCGAATGAGGAATTTTCAAGTAGCGATTTTCCCAGTGTCGTCACCAGTGAAATGTTGGATTATGATATCGACGATCAGAATAAAGACCAGCAGAAAAAAAATATTGTTAAGATTGCCAATGAGTTGTTAAACATCGCCAAGAGTTTTGAGGAATTCAAATTTTATGAGTTTTACTCCTACCGGGATATCTTGAAATTTGTTCCTGAAAAAGTGAATGAAGTCGAGATACGACGATACGAAATGCTGGTTCACAATCTCCAATCCTCTTTTGATACCTATGTTATTCATGGCGGTTTTAGATACGGCAACCGCAAGTTGAAACAGCTGAGAGGTTATTTCTCAGTGGTATTTCATCTGTTGCAAATGGTTGGACGCTTGCTCCATTTTTATGAACGTCACCTGCATAAGGCAGGCTACAAAAATACCTACAAAAGAATTCAAGACCGATTATCATCCCTGGTAAATCCCAAAACACTCCTCGATCGAACGATCAATTACGGCCTTTTTTATGTATGTCATTTTCTAACCACCGGCATCGAATTGGCCCGTGAAATTCTGAACGAAAATATTGAACGCTCCGCCATAACGGTGGGTATTCCGATAAAACTTGGTTTTCACAGCCGCCCCAGCCTCTTGGTTGCGAAAATAGTTCAACATTACGGCGGACAGGTGGATCTATGTGTAGGATCTGATCGCTTTGATGCCAGCAGTGTGCTTGATCTGCAATGGGCCGGTGGTAAGATTCAAAAAGAAAATATTTGCGAGGTCATCTTCGAAGGTGATGCACGCACGCTCAAAGATATAGAGATTCTAGCCGGCGTAAACTATGGCGAAGATACCATGGGAAAGGGTGTTCCCCTGCCGAAAGAGCTTAGCTATTTAAAATAGATAGTCCCGCTAAGAGCGGGATTTGGCATTTTAGGCACTTTAGGGCATTTTAGGCAATTAATTGACTACCTACCAGGCATTTCAAAGCGGAGATAAATTAATGATGCCGAAGCGAAAAGTATGGGCCATCATCGTGGCGGCCGGAAAAGGGATCCGAATGAATGATCCGCTAAAAAAACAGTATCATTCGGTGGCCGGTCTGCCAATTGTCGTTCATACCCTGCACGTGTTTGATTCCTGTACATTGATTGACGATATTCTTCTGGTGGTGCCCGAGGAAGACCTGCAATTTTGCCGCAAGGAACTTATTGCTGACACGAACCTGAAAAAAAAGATCACTCTGGTTCCCGGGGGGCCGCAACGACAGGATTCGGTGTACAACGGACTGCAGAAAATAGATGACCATGATAGCATCGTGGTGATTCATGACGGCGTACGCCCTTTCTTAACCCTTGACCAATTAGAAGCCTGTATCACGGAAGCCAAAGAATATGGTGCCTGCATCCTTGGTGTGCCGGCTTTCGATACGTTAAAGCGGGTCACTGCCTCGAAAACCATCATTGAAACAATTGACAGAGAACACATCTGGTTTGCCCAAACTCCCCAGGCCTTTCGATATGATTTAATCCAAAAGGCCCATGACAAAGCAAGACAACAAGGTTTTTCCGGAACAGATGATGCCGCCCTCATCGAACAATTGGGAAACCGCGTCAGGATCATTGCAGGCAGTCGGAATAACATTAAAATAACTAGTTCGGAAGACCTTGAAATGGCCCGCATTTTGTTAGAACATCAATCATAGTATCTAGTATCATTTCCCAAAGGTATAAAAATCGGGTTTAATCGTAATTACTTTTGCGAAATAAAATAAGTTAAATCCCAAATCCCAAGCACCAAATCCCAAATAAATCCCAATAACCAAAATTCAAAATCTCAAACATGATGGTCTCGTAAAAAGTCCTTTTTTCCGTTTTCCTGTCATTCCGGCGAAGCTTGTGCCGGACTCGATCCGGCAGCCGGGCACGTAGTGAAGCTTTAGCGCTATCCAGTACCTTCAATATGTCCTGGATGCCGGATCCGTCATCCCGGACTTGATCCGGGACCGGCATGACGATTTGGGGTCTTTTTGCGAGACCATCAATACTAAAATTCAAAGCAAATCTCAGTATCCTATCGATCAAATCAATTCAGCTGTCGGTGACACGCTACACTCGGCCTGAGCCGTTTGGCCCTGAGCTCACAGCCGAAGGGCGCATGTCGAAAGCTTGTGTTAAGTCAAATCCCGTTTGGGTCACTGAAGCTTGGAATTTGGATATTATTTGTTATTTGTGATTTGGAGCCTGGTATTTATTGTATTCAAATAAGCAATTATATTGAGATATTCTGTTCGTTTTTTAATGTATTTTATGAATGTTTTATCAAGAGTATCCGCTCGATAACCTCCTGCGGTGTTTCCACAAATACCAGCAGTTCGCGTTGGCGATAATTTGCA
>JASFPE010000166.1:0-10083 GCA_050116155.1 Desulfobacterales bacterium | reverse complement strand
TAATACCGCACCGCCTAAATGGATCCGGGAATCAATTGTTTCAACAGCTGCTTTTGACTTACCAGCAAAGTCCCTCAAAGAATGACAAAACCCGCACCTCAGGATTAACGGCAATCGATTATCTGGCCAATCCAATCCCAGCAACAGTTTCTAATAAATTTTCGCCAACGTTGAATCCCGGGGTACCACAGAAGATTTATCGTCCCGTTACAAAGTCATTGTCGCCGATCCCCCAGAAAAAACCCGTTCTCGAAACGATTCGATCTCAGGATAAAACCACCAAGTTCAGAAACCAACAGCACGCCGAAGCGCTAACATCCCCAAAAGAGAAGTGCCATTTAATTGAGAAAGAAAAAATCGAAATCAGCGTGAATAAAGCCGCGGCCAAATACAATCTGCCATCGAAACTGATAAAGGCCGTCATCAGAGCGGAATCCAATTTTAATTCTCAGGCGGTTTCGACCGCAGGTGCACAAGGTTTGATGCAATTGATGCCCGCAACTGCTGAGGAGCTGGGAGTAAAGAATCCTTTTGATATCGATCAAAACGTAGACGGTGGGACACGCTATTTGAGGAAAATGATCGATCAGTTTGGCGGCGATATTAAATTGGCATTAGCAGCATATAATGCCGGCCCGGGAACAGTACAAAGATACCAGGGCAATGTACCCTACCGCGAAACCCAGCAGTATGTGAATCGCGTCCTGAGATTCAGCCGGCAGATGGGATGATAACGTATGCCTAAACGAGTCGCCCGATACATCATTTTGTATCGGGCATTTTTTTTATTCGAGATCAATTAAATCAAATCGGGTTAGCGTTGTTTTCCGTTCAAAATCTCCTTTCTATTAGATTAAAGATTGACAAGAATCGGTCATCATGAGAGTGAAATAAATACAGCCTGAAGTAAATGTAATTAAACAATTTCAATTTAGAAACCACAAAATATTTGCCATGAATACAAGAGTCTCAGCTCTGATCATCCTTGCGCTGCTGGTTTCAGGTTGCGGAACCATGGAGCAATTCCGCAAAATGGAACAATTAAGTGAAATGACCCAAGCCTATGAACAGGCGATTCGCTGGTCCGAATTTGATTACGCGACGGTTTTCCTGGAACCATCAGAACGGGATGCAAATCCGTCGGATGAGTCATTTTATAAGCGCATCAAGGTAACCGATTATAAAACAAAAAAAACCGCTTTTTCTGATGATGAGACGCAGGCAATTCAAATCGTTGAGATATCGTATTACAAAATAGATAATATGATCGTAAAATCATTTTCAGATCATCAATTGTGGGAATGGCATACCAAAGATAAGCGCTGGTATCTTAAAAGTGGTTTGCCTGAATTCAAATAAAAAAGTAACTTCCATCTTAACCTTCTACCGCCGCAATGCACTGACATCTATTCTATTTTCTATCGATCAATCGATTTTTTCTTACGAATCAAAAATACATAGCCATACACCAATACATTGATGGATATGACGACCGACGCCAGAACTATTTGTTTGGCCCGCGTAAGGCCTTCAGGATATATGAGAGGTAGGATATAATTTCCCACAAAATCGTTTGGATATGAAGCTTGCCCGCCTTTGATCCAAAACCAGTTTTCCAATGGTGTCAGTGGGCATATCCCCCCGCTCAGTTCAATCCATGCGGACCATAGAACGGCCGGAACATGCAGCCAAATCACCTTGCGCCAATGAAAAAGGAAAAACCCGCCCAGTACGACAAACACCACAAAGGCAAAATGAATGACCACCACAATCTCGGCGAATAAGCGGTAATACATTGGATTAATTAAGAAATTGCGAATTCAGGAATTATCAGCAAGCTTGAGGCGTATAAACATCCAGGGTGCACCTACACTACCGCCCAGACCGACCAGAGCGTATCGAATAATCCGGAATAAAAAATCAGGTTCAAAGCCCTGAAATCCAAGGCGCAGGCCCATCCATATGCCAAAAAGCAACACCAGGCCTAACAGGAAACGCAGTGTCCGCTTCCACCAGACTCCAACGGTACTAAACCTGATCCAGCGGCGCTCCAGCACCATGCCGACAGCAAACCCCCACAGAGCCGATACAGCCGTAAGACAGTCTCGATCACCACCCGGGCTTATAAAAATCAGTACCAGCGGCACTATCAAGGCCAGGCCGAGCTGCCATTTGATTCCCTTATTGGCTATCCAGGCCTCTGCTTGAGGCACCAGCCAAATGAAACCCAATAGCAGCAATATGCCCAGTACATAACCGCCGATAATATCGGTTGGGAAATGAACTCCCAGATAAATTCTGGACAAGGGTACCCCGACGATCAATATCCCTGCAAGAATCCAAAGTAATTTTATCCTGAATCGAATTGCCAGGTATCCCCATAAAACCGTGGTATTTTGAGTGTGACCGCTGGGCAACCCACCGCCGTAAGCCTCGACGATCTGTTTGACCCGGGAATCATAGTGAAACGGCCTGGGTTGGTTAACGAATACCTTGGCGACTGAATTGATAAATACAGAAACAAGCAGCAGGAAAAGCAGTCTGGCACCGGTACGACGATCAATGCACCAGTAGATCAACGGTAAAAATAATAAGAAAAACTCTTTATCGCCAAAAAAGGTTAAGCTTTTGAAGAAAACATCGAAGGCGGGGCTAAATTGCTGGAGCCACAGAACAACATTAACACCCCAATCCAGTAAGGTTTCCACCGGCAATCTCCACATGAAGTCTTGAACGTCGAATATAGAATTGTTGTTGGTGTCTCAACCGGTGCTCAAACCTAGTTTCCGGACGGTATCCATTTGATCACCTGATTTTTATAATCAATACTATATTGAACATTTCGCAAAAAATTCATTCCCAACAATCCTTTGTAATTTACCGGCGCCCCTTCATGATTAATGATGATGACGATGGGATCAAGCATTTTAACGGGGCCGACCTTCATGTAGCTTAACTGGCCCATTTCAGTTTGAATGGTCTGACCGCCGGCAACCTGAGACAGGCCTTTTCTTAAGGTTACCACATTCAATTGATCGGCGATATCACGCTGGATAACCATCTGGGATGCACCGGTATCCAATAACATCAGTGTCTCAATCTGACTTCCATGATTTACAAGGGTTACCGGCACCAGGATGCGATTGCCCTCGATGACCACCTTGGTTTCCAGCATCTGATCTCTGGCCTCCTGGGCCTGCCTCAATTCCTCGGCTGCTTCCTGTTCGCTGATCCTTTGCAGTTCTTCCTCGATTTGGCGTTGTTGTTTGAGTTCGCTCTCCCGTTGAATTTCCTGATCCTTCTGTCGAGTTGTAGTACGTTGATCTGCCGGAAGGTGATCATACTTGTCTTTGTAAGTTTGAATCTGGTCCTGATATTCGAGCGGAACTTTGCCCAGGTCGTCAACATAAAATATCTTGCCGTCCTTATCGACGTATTTATAAAACTCGCATAATACCTCGGCTGGAAAAATGAAAATTCCGCAAAGCATCACGACCAAAACAAATGCCAAATCCTTGCGCACGCCGGGTTGAAACATTAATACTCACTCTCCTCGATTGTTTACCTTTTTCCACCGGGCTCTCAGGTCACTGTAGCTATGGTTGGCGCCAATGCACGATCGAATTGGCATAGTAGGCCAAAACGTCGTCTTCGCCCGGCGAAGTGCGATACAAACCTTCGGACTCCGACACCAGTCTCCTTAATTTTAACATATTCAAGGCATTTAATATAGTTTGAACGCGACTGCGAGTCGACACATAAACCGGTGCTCCACGTTCCTGGAGATCCTCCATCAAATCATTTACACGGGATTCAACTTCAAATGCGCTCAGTCCCTGATCGCTGGAATTTTTCATGGTGTCAGCCACCAATGACACCGGCAAAATAGGGATTACGTTTTTTATCGCAGCCATGAGCAGATCAGCCAGTTTTTCAATTTCCCGAAAGCGTTCATCGCGACTCATTTGGCGAAAATCCACATTGTACTGGCGGATGTATTGCCGAATCGAGAACTGGGGACCAAAGTTTACACATGCATAACCAAACCGCTGCCATCGACTCATGATCATCAGCACCAGGCTACGCCAGATAAAACCCAGGGTCGTTTTAATGGCAAACCATCGGGTTCGCTTTTCTGCCTGCGGATCTAAATCCCGCAATAAACTGCGGTCCTCAAGGGTTCTGTCGTAATTTATTCCCACTGGAATAAAGACGATATCCCGATCATTTTTCGTATCATAATTGCGCAACATATAGTCAAATATACCGAGCTTCGATTTTCGCAATAGGCCGTCGCGACTGAGTCCGCCTTCCGGGAAGACGGCCTGACAAACACCTTCTTTGGTAGCCATGACAATGTAGCGCTCAAGCACCCGCCGGTACAATGGATTGCCTGATTTGCGACGTACAAAATAGGCACCCATGGCCCTGATCAAAGTTTGCAGCGGCCAGATTCTGGCCCATTCGCCGACGGCATATGACAGTGCCGTTTTCTCGGCCGCTAAAAAAGCCACCAGAATATAGTCCATGTTGCTGCGATGATTCATAACGAATACAACGGTTGCATCCGGATCAATATTCTCAAACTGCTGGTTTTCAGCCAACCCGATGCGCACGCGATAAACCAGTCGCGCGACCTTCTTCGCCAGCCAATATCCGATCCGAAAATATAGGTAGGCATTAAAAGACGGAACGATCTCTTTGGCGTAAGCGATAACCTCCGCCTGAATCACTTCCCTGGGGCAATTCTTCTCTTGTGCCTTTTCCTGGATGGCTTCGATGACGTTTGGATCATAAACCAGACGATCAATTAACACCTGGCGTTTCGTCAGTTGAAAGGGCTTGATCTGGATATCCAAGCGTGTGCCGATCTCATCGATGACCTGATTGATGCGCCGTCGCAAAAACCAGCGGGTGCTCGGAATTAAAATCCGATCTAATATCGCCCATGCGGAAATTACCAGCAACAATAAAAATATCCAGATTGATATCGTAATTTGCCCACTCATCATTGGCATAAAAGCGTTTTGCGTGATATGATGTAATCTAATAATATTCTAAAATTAAATGGCCTGCTTTATGTGCATCCGGCCGTAGATGGCGCTTCGCCAGATTAAAGCTATATCACAAAATTCATCATTACTCCAATTAAAGGAATATGAAGACGCCCCGACCGAAAGACATACAAAACCGCAAAAATGGCATTCCAGCGTCAGAGGGGTCCGATGTTTTTTCAAATACCACGACCAAATTACCATCATCAGACAAATCAAGGCGGATTCATCCGTTAAAAATTGCCGTCATCATTCTGTCATTTGTCTTGATTATTTTAGTTGGTCTCATTGTACACACCAGCAATAAAAATAGAAGAAATTATTATCTTAAAGCCTATGAGGGTGCTTTGGAAGTATGGAAAGGCACATTTTCACCGGCCGGCAAAAAGCGACTAATCATAATGCCCGGAGTGAGACCCCCGGACAAGATTAAAACGCTATATACTCAGGAAGAAGTATATCCTCTGATTTTCACATACTATATCGACAAAGCCGACGCGCTGATTCATATAATGGGAATGCCCGATTTTATCGGCATCAAAACATATCTGAACCGGGCACTCACATTTGCAACTTCCGATGATCACCGCAAGGCTGTTCACCTCCGATTGAATCGGATTGACCGAGCGATTCTCTATTACAAAGCCGATGTGGCCGCCAGCAAGGGCACCCGAAACGGTCTTGAAGTGGCTATTAAATTTTTAGACCAAGCCGCCTCCTTGGAACCGGATGAAATTGAAGCCGAACTGATTGCAAAGAAGAAAAAAAATATTCGTGAATTAATGAAGGCATTCTAAATCCTAAATTTAAAAAATGACAACACGAAGAGTTCTCATATTTGCACCGTTGATACTGACCCTGATTTTGCTTCAGTCATATTTGTGGGTGCCGACCTATGACCAACAGGCCAAGGGCAACCCGAATCGCCTCAATGAATACATTAATGGGTCGATTGGAGATGCCAGTGTTTTAAATCCAATTCTTTCGGCAGATTCTGCCAGCAGCGAAATAAACGCCCAGGTGTTTGAAGGTCTCATTGACCGCGACGAAGAGCTTCGCTTCCGGAGTCGCCTGGCCCAATCCTGGACAATTTTTGAGGAAGCTTTTTTTTATGTCAATCAAGCGGCAGTTATTCCTGAACTGGGCCATGCGAGTGTCGAGCAGGTTATAGATTTCCTCAGAGATTATGATGCCAAAGCTACGAATACCTCGCCGGGATTGCAGAAAACTATAGCGAACATCAAATCCATTTCTCTGATTCCCGCGAAAGAATATAGGCTCAGCAGGCAGATCAAAGCAGCGAATAGCGACACCAAACCATCTGATGTCACCATCACCATAGCGGCTCCCGCCAGAGTCAAGCTGGTGCTTCACAAGGTTGATCAGAATCTGTTTAACAACCTTGCCAGGTTGCTGGGCCCTGATTACTTTACCAGCTTCGAGCCTGCCCGCTATCTGAGAACCGAGCCCCGGCTTCCAGAAAAACATCTGAACACCCTGGCCGGTGAATTGTTGCCCGCCATTGAGCACAATCCGGTTATCGTTTTCAAACTGAGACCCAACGTTAAATATCACGACGGCCATGTATTCGATGCAAACGATGTTAAATTTACCTATGAAGCCATCATGAATCCCAAAAACCTGTCGCCGCGAGTCGCGGACTATGAACCGGTCAAAGCCGTGCAGGTCCTTGATCCGCTCACGGTGCGCATCGTGTACAAGCGACTGTATTCGCCGGCCTTCGAAACCTGGGCCATGGGTATTCTGCCGCAACACCTGCTCAACGACAATGCACTCCGCGCCGAAGCCCAGCAAGGCGGCAAAGATCCTGAGACCTTCTCCATGCGGCATAGCACCTTTAACCGACGCCCTATCGGTTGCGGTCCGTTTATGTTCGGGGAGTGGAAATCTGATCAGTTTATTATCTTGAATCGCTTCGAGGATTATTGGGAGGGCCCGCCGAATTATAAAAAGTATGTTTTTCGCGTGATTCCGGATTTACTGACTCAGGAAATGGAATTTTACGCCGGAACCATCGACAGCTACGGCGTCCAGCCCCATCAGGTAGCACGCCTGGAAAAAGACCTTCGATTCCAAAATTTTTCCGGCCTTTCATTCGGCTATACCTATATCGGATATAACATGCGGCGCAAACCCTTTGACGATGTTCGGGTTCGAAGGGCTTTAGGCATGGCCATTGACGTCAACAAAATCATTGATTACGTACTGTATAATCAGGGCGAAAAGATTACAGGGCCGTTTGTCAAACAAACGGATTACTACAATCACGACATCGAACCCATCTTTTATGATCCCCAGAGAGCAATACGTCTTTTGGCCGAAGCCGGATGGCAGCGTAACCAGGAAGGATGGCTCGAAAAAGACGGGCAAAAACTCCAGTTTACTCTGATTACCAACAGTGGCAACGATATCCGCAAAGCCATTTTGGCCATCGCCCAGGACGCCTGGAAACAAATCGGCGTCGATGTGCGCACCGATCTGATTGAATGGTCGGTGTTTATCCAGGAGCGCGTCAACAAACTCGACTTTGATGCGCTTGTTTTGGGCTGGTCGATGGGAATTGATCCGGATCTATATCAGATATGGCATTCCAGCCAAACCGGACCCCATCAGCTCAATTTCGTCGGCTTTAAAAACCCTGCCGCTGACGATCTAATCATAAAAATCAGGCAGGAGTACAACCACGATCAGCAGGTGAAATACTGCCATCGATTGCACCAAATTATTAGCCACGAGCAACCGTATACGTTCTTGTATGTCGGCAAATGGACGGCCATATTAGACAAGCGCATCGTCATTAAAGACGTCGATGAAACCGAAAATGTCGTCTATCAAAAAATCAGACCCACAAAAACAGGCAACTATACATTTTATTTCAACAAATGGGTAAAGCTCGCACGGGAGCCGGATTTCGCACCTTAGTGCTGACCGATGGGATATTGATATGCTATCATTTATTGGGCGCAGCCTTATTCAAAAAATTATCACCCTATTTTTTGTCTCGATCGTTTCGTTTCTGATTATTCATCTGGCTCCGGGAGAACCCAGTCAGGTCGATCCTTTAAACCCAAAATTTACCCCCGAAATGGTGGAACGATTTCGCGAGGCCTTCCATCTGGATGAACCGCTGCACATTCAATACCTGTATTTTTACCGCGATCTATTTGCCGGCAGAACCATATCCTGGAAAGACAACCAGTCGGTTCTCAAAAAGATCTGGGAGCGATTCTTAAACAGCCTCCCCCTTTTCATCGTGGGAACCATTCTAACCTGGACCATTTCGTTTCCGGTGGGTATCCGCTCGGCAATTTTTAGAGGGGGTTTCTATGACCGCAGTGCGACTTTTTTTTCCTATCTGTTGATATCCATCCCGGGATTTTTCTTCGCATACGTATTGATTATTTTTGTAGTTACCCGATTTCATGTGCCGGTCATCGGGATGGAGACCTTCGGAATTGGAGATACGTCGATTCCGTTTCGGATAATGGACAGAATCTGGCATTTACTGATCCCATCCATTCTGGGTGCCACCGGCGGCATTGCGGTGCTGTCACGCTATGTCCGGGGCCAGATGCTGGAAGTCGAAGGACAGGACTATGTGCGCACGGCAAAAGCCAAGGGATTGCCTTCCGAGCAAGTTCATTATAAACACGCACTACGAAATGCATTGTTGCCGTTTGTGACCATGTTCGGCCTGATATTACCGGGATTGATCGGCGGTTCGGTGATTATCGAGTCCATTTTTTCGTGGCCGGGCATGGGACGCATGGCCTATGAGGCCATCCTGGCCCGAGATTACCCGGTGATTTTAACCGTAAACTTTGTTTCGGCCTTGCTGGTTCTGGCCGGTACGTTTATTTCAGATGTTTTATATATGGTCGTAGATCCAAGGATAAGACTGTGATAGATGCCACACAACCCATGGCGCCCCAGACGGTTCAACTGGAGGAGCCGCTGGCGCCAAAACGCACGCGTTTTCAAGAATTTTGGCGATTGTTTCGCCGAAACAAACTCGCCATTGTCGGCATGACGATTTTTTTGCTCTTTTTTTGTGTCGCTCTGGCCGGTTTGCTGCTGACTTCAGGACCAGATCCCGTATTTGACCCGGCCCTGGTTCGCCTCCAGGAAAAACTGCGCCCACCGCTGTCCAGACCAAATCTGGAATCGTTGCAATCCAATGAAATTCCCACGTTGGGCATCTATCTTTTCGGCACCGATGACCTGGGTCGCGATGTCTTTTCCAGAATGCTGCAGGGTGCCTGGGTGTCCCTGACGGTAGGCTTCGTGGCTGTAGGCATTTCCGTCATCATCGGAATTTTTATGGGGGGCATTGCCGGTTATTTTGGCCAGCATGCCATTCGGGTCAATCACATGCTGCTGACTGCATTTCTGTCCGCCGGCGTCATTTCGCTGACGACCGGTCATCTCGCTGTTGGCGGTATACTGTTAGGCTGCGGGATGGGGTATCTCCTCTATCTCTGGATGAGGCCCCCGGCACCGCAAAAAAAACGGCCGCGAAGCCGGACCGGCCTGTTGCAGAAAAAAACCATGTCGGTGGACACCCTGATCATGCGATTTGTCGACATCATGTTGTGCTTTCCGAGCTTTTTTTTGATTCTGACCGTAGTAGCCTTGCTTCCGGCCAGCATTTACAACATTATGATCGTCATCGGGCTGACCAGCTGGATGGGTGCCACCCGATTTGTGCGCGCCGAATTCCTGTCTTTGCGAGAGCAAGATTTTGTGGCTGCCGCCCGGGCACTGGGCCTCAGCAATTTTCGCATCATTTTTCGACACATGATGCCCAATGCCATCGCGCCCGTGCTGGTTTCGGCCACAATCGGCATCGCCTCGGCAATTCTAACCGAAGCCGGCTTGAGCTTTCTGGGTTTTGGAGTGCCGCCACCCCATGCTACCTGGGGCAATATTCTATCCGACGGTAAGCGATTCATTTTTGATGCGCCCTGGCTTACGTTTATTCCGGGATTCGCCATTCTGGTGGTGGTGC
>JASFPE010000165.1:0-10242 GCA_050116155.1 Desulfobacterales bacterium | reverse complement strand
TAAGGCGTTCGGACTTCACCGATTTTTTTGTGAATCGCAAAATCAGCATCCGGAAATAGCGGAAATGGGATATCATACTTCTTTTTAAAAAAACCGACTTCAAAAGCCGAATTACCGGCACCAATCCCGATCAATTTAACCCTGCCCCTGAGGTTGCTGTCATTTTCCATTTTGCGATACATTTCATTGATAGAAGGAGCCTCCCTCTGGCAAAACGGTCAATACATGCTGAATATTTCAATAATGACAACCTCGGCTTTTATCTCCGGTATTTTAAATGTATCTTTTCCAGAAATTCCCAGATAGTCTTGATGCTCGGAGCTTTTTGGTGTGGCAAGCACAATATCCGGCAAAAGGCCGCCTTCCGGCGGTGGTTGAGACTCAGCTCCAACTGCACCGGTCGATAAAACAAGAGATACCCACAACGCTACCAAAAGTCTAACCGCATATTCCATGTTTAATGCCCTCCATCGGTTTTCCGATTTAATAAAGTTTCAGGTGAAAATATAAAAAATATTGCTCGTTTCAATTAAGCTTCACCATTGGATCACGGGGTAGGTTTCATGTCGGTATATATCGTTCAATCGTTATCTTGAGAATATCAGATAAAATAGTGCAACTGACAATAACAGTCAAATCCAAAAAAAAATAACTTTCCAATTCCCACGTACTTTGGTAACGTCACGTTTCAAAATTTAAAGGCGTTCACGCGAATATTGTACTGATTCTTTAAATACATCATCATGCGAGACACTGAATTATGAGACCTCTGAAAAAGACCGCGACGGCTTTACTGCTAACGATACTATTATTTTCCGTTAATGCGCTGGCTTCCGATCAAGCAACCACACTTCAGTCATCCGCCCATGGAACTGCAAATGATCAGCATAAAGAATCTTTTTATGCCAAGGCAGCATCTACGGAGCTTCATAGCACTTCAGAAACACACGAAGAACACGGTAAAGGTCATAGCGCCGGACACGCCAATCTCGGCGAAGTCCTCCCCTTATGGAGCTGTATCCCTTTTGCCTGCATGCTGCTGTCCATTGCGCTTTTCCCGCTGGCCGCACCGGATTTTTGGCATCATCATTTTGGAAAAGTCTCCGCATTTTGGGCGGCATCGCTCGGTATCCCTTTTCTGATCGCATTCAGAGGGGACGCATTGTATGAGATTCTTCACATCGTCCTGGCCGATTATGTCCCTTTCATCATCCTGCTGTGGTCATTGTATACGGTTTCCGGTGGAATTCTGTTGCGCGGCACGTTACGGGGAACCCCCATCGTTAATGTCATCATGCTGATCATCGGCACGCTGCTGGCTTCCTGGATGGGCACCACCGGGGCGGCCATGTTATTGATTCGGCCCTTCCTGCGCGCCAACAATTACCGAAAAAACAGAACCTTTATGGTGGTATTCTTTATTTTTCTGGTGGCCAACATCGGAGGCTCTTTGACTCCCCTGGGAGACCCGCCGCTTTTTCTGGGATTTTTGCATGGTGTTACGTTTTTCTGGACTTTCAAAATCATGCCCCACATGATTTTGGTGGTGATCATCCTGTTGGTGATTTACTTTATGCTTGATACCTACTATTATCGCAAAGAAGGCGTTACCGCACCGGAAGAGGAAGGAATTAAAGAGCCTTTGAGGCTCGAAGGTGCCCACAACTTTCTTTTTCTGGCCGGCGTCGTCGGCTCCGTACTAATGAGCGGGATGGTGGATTGGGGAGACGTCAACACCTTGGGCGTGCACCGGGCGGTCCAGGATTGGGTCCGCGACGGCCTGCTGATTCTGATGGGAATTTTATCGCTGGTGACAACCCACATTGCCATAAGGCAAGACAATGAATTCACCTGGTTTCCCATCATTGAGGTGGCCTATCTTTTCATCGGGATTTTCATTACCATGATTCCATGCCTGTTGATATTAAAGGCGGGATCGCATGGTGCCCTGGCATTTTTGATCAACGGTGTGACTGCGCCGAAACACTACTTCTGGGTAACCGGGAGCCTGTCGAGTTTCCTCGACAATGCGCCCACATACCTGACATTTTTTAACACGGCCCTCGGAAGTTTTTATTCCGGTATGACAGAAGCCCAGGCCGTTCCGCTTTTGATGGGAGAAAACGCTATCTATCTGAAGGCTATTTCTGCCGGTGCCGTATTTTTCGGAGCCTGCAGCTACATCGGCAATGCACCGAATTTTATGGTGCGATCGATTTCCGAAGAAGCAGGAACCCCCATGCCGAGCTTTTTTGGCTACATCGTAAAGTATGCGTTAATATTCTTACTCCCGTGTTTTGCGGTGGTAACTTTTATCTTCTTCTAACTCAGGGGGATCTAATTTATTTCGGGTTTGGTTAAATGAATTTTTAGACAAGAATACTTGCCATGTTAAAAGATATACTACAATCAAATATAGCCATTGTCGGTGGCGGCAAGTTTTGCAAATCATTGCTCCAATTACTTTACAGCAAACCTTTTAGCGATCAACGCCCAAAAATATTAGCTGTGGCCGATATAAACAGTGAAGCTGAAGGTTTATTATACGCTAAAAAAAAGGGGATATTTACTACCGACGATTATCGCAAAATATTCCAACTGAATAATTTGCAGGTTCTGATCGAGCTGACAAAAGATATAGAGCTAGGTGGTCTGTTAAGAAAAGCGAAACCCGCCCGCATAAAACTAATCGATCATGTAGAGTCAAGAGCATTGTGGAGTCTGCTTCAGCTAGAAGTAGAAAAGAGAAAAGCCTTAAAAAAACTGCGGCAAAAAGAAATTTTCACTCCGAAAATCGATAAGCTGTTTGAAGAATTTGCGGATCATCTGGCAGAGGTCATCGAAAAACGGAATTATCGCTATCTCGAAATCGAAAAGGAGTTGACCGCCAGTGAAAGAGCCTTGGCCCAGATTGTCCAGGGTAGCACTATACCGACGTTTGTCATCGACAAAGACCATAGGGTTACGCATTGGAACAGAGCCTGCGAAAAGCTTACGGGCTATTCCGCTGATGAAATCGTAGGAACGAATAAACACTGGAGCCCATTTAGAGTCAAAAAACGCCCGATTATGGCCGACCTGATTCTCGACCAGGTTAAAGAAGAAGATGTTTGGAAATATTATGGCACCAAATGGCGCAAATCTGAACTGATTAAAGGTGCCTATGAGGCTGAAGAATTTTTCCCTCACCTGGGCGAAGACGGCAAATGGCTTTATTTCACGGCAGCCCCGATTAAAGCACCGGATGGAAAGATTGTGGGAGCCATTGAAACGCTGTGGGATACCACCGCGGACAAAAAAGCCCAGGAAGAGCGCGAAAGCCATCACCAGGAGTTGGCAGCCAGTGAGAGAGCCTTGGCCCAGATTGTCCAGGGTAGCACCATACCGACGTTTGTTATCGACAAGGGCCATAAGGTTACCCATTGGAACAGAGCCTGCGAAAAGCTTACTGAATATCCTGCTGAACTGTTGGTCGGAACCAATAAACATTGGATGCCGTTTAGAGCCGAAGAGCGACCAATCATGGCCGATCTGATTCTCGACCAGGTTAAAGAAGAAGATGTCTGGAAGTATTATGGCACCAAATGGCACAAGTCCGCGCTAATTGAGGGTGCCTATGAGGCTGAAGAATTTTTCCCTCACCTGGGCGAAGACGGCAAATGGCTTTATTTCACGGCAGCCCCGATTAAAGCACCGGATGGAAAGATTGTAGGAGCCATTGAAACCCTGTGGGATACCACCGCGGATAAAAAAGCCCAGGAAGCGCTTGAACGCCATCACCAGGAGCTGGCCGCCAGCGAGAGAGCCTTGACTGAGATTGTCCAGGGAAGTACGATACCCACGTTTGTGATAGACGAGAACCATATCGTCACCCACTGGAATAAAGCCATTGAGATGCTTTCCGGTGTCCGCGCCGATGAAATGGTTGGAACCAACCGGCAATCAATTCCTTTCTGGGGAAAAGTGCGTCCGAGTCTGGCGGACGTTATCCTCGATCAAACCGATGCGGAAGACATCCAAAAATTATATGCCGGAAAGTGGCGCAAATCCGCTCTTATCGAAGGCGCTTACGAAGCTGAGACTTTTTTGCCCAAGCTTGGAAAATGGTGCTGGTTTACGGCTGCCCCAATAAAGTCCCAGGACAATAAGATCATCGGTGCGATTGAGACAATCTGGGATAAAACCGAGGAAAAAAAAGCAGAAGAAGAACGGCAGCGTTATACCAGTGAAATAAGAAGGCACTCCAATTTTCAGAATAAATTGATTAGAAGCTCTAACGATGGTATTGTTGCAACGGACAAAGCGCTAAACGTCGTGATTTTCAATCCGGGAGCCGAACACATATTTGGCTTTTCAGCCGATGAGGTGATTGATAAATTCAATGTGAAGGATCTGTATCCGCCCGAAATTGCCAAAGCTTTCAAAAACAAGAAACTCTTGAACAATGTCACCAGAGAATTGCCCTGGAAGGAGACCCTGATCACGGCCAAAGATGGAACCTCAATTCCGGTTCGGTTTTCGGGGAGACTTTTATACGAAAAAAACCAAATAACGGGCAGTGTGGCCTTTTTCCAGGATCTCAGAGAAATCAAACGTCTCGAAATGGAATTGGTTAAATCCGAGCGGTTGGCCGCCGTAGGGCAGACGGTTGCCGGGTTGGCTCACGGCATTAAGAACATTTTGCATGGGCTCAAGGGCGGCAGTTACCTGGTTGATGTGGGCGTGCAGAAAAACGATACCGAAAAGCTTAAAAATGGCTGGGATATGATCAAACGCAATATCGGCCGCACCTCCAATCTGGTAATGGACTTGCTTTCCTATTCCAAAGAAAGAGAGCCCGAATACGAGCCCTGTTATCCAAATGAAATCGCAGATGACGTCTGTGAGCTGCTGGCCGAAACCGCCATTAAAGACAATATAAAGCTTGTAAAAGATTTTGATCCTTCGATTGGTGAAGTATCTGTGGATCCTCACACGATTCATGAGGTTCTGTTGAATCTCATGACAAACGCCATCGATGCATGCCTGTTTGATGCAAACACCAGCAAGACCTGGCGGATCAGAATGAAAAGCACCCGTGAAAAAGACAATTGGATCAGATTTGAAATTGCAGACAATGGCGCCGGTATGAGTGAAGAAGTTAGAGCCAAGCTGTTTACTTCCTTTTTCAGTACAAAAGGCCATCGCGGCACGGGTCTCGGACTGATGGTTACCCGAAAACTGATCGAAGAGCACCAGGGCACCATTAAAGTGAAATCTCAGGTTGGCAAAGGGACCACATTTACCGTGCGGCTTCCCTACAAAGAGCCGGATGCCGCTTGAATGCATAGACGAAAGGTTTGCCCGTTTCCCGTTAGCCGGTCGAGCCCGTTAAAAAAGGAATCTTATCTATTTTATGTTTTCGACCGGCAAACGGGCAACGGGTCAACGGGCTAAACCTTTTTCAATCTTACATAATGGGGAGGGCATATTATGGGTAAAAAAGTACTGGTCGTGGATGATGATCCCGATGTACGCTTATTCAGCGTAACCGTGCTGGAAGAACACGGGTATACACCTTTAGAAGCAGCCGACGGCGTGGAAGGTCTTAAGGTGATCAAAGAAGAAAAGCCTGATCTGGTCATTCTTGACATCATGATGCCGAGGCAAAGCGGAATCAGGCTATATCGTGAATTAAAAACAGATAAGTCATTGAAAAATATTCACGTAATTGTGCTCTCCGGAATCGCCAAAAAAACGTTTCTGAGGTCCCAAAAGGCGTTAACCGACTTCGGGGGCCCGGAAGTGCCGGAACCTGAAATTTATTTGGAAAAGCCGGTGGAACCCGAGGACCTGGCAAAGATAATCAAAGGCGTTATCGGCTAAAATTGATCTCAACTCAAATCATATTACTGAGTTAAGGGGTGATATTCACTATGGAGATAAAAAAACTGCTTTTTGTCACCAAGTTTGAAGAATTGGGTTTCGATGCGGTGCAGTCGTTGTTGAGCCTGAGAAATGCGGCTTTAGACCATGTCGTTTTTATCAATGTCATCGAAAGAGATAAAGTGGCCATGCATAGGGGAGCCGGATACCGCAAGCAAGAAGAAATTCGGCTTCGGGAAACAGCCAACATTCGATTCATAGATTGGGCCGAAGACCTCTATGAACAGGGCATGGAGGTCGGTGTCTATATTGTTGTTGGCGGCCTGGTTCCCGAGGTGATAAAGGCCGCTCAAAAGGAGGATGCCGATCTCATCGTCATCGGGCGATCACATAAAAGTGTGTTGGAAGAATTTTACTCGGGATCTGACATTACGGAACTCATTCGCAGGACCTCTATTCCGGTATTGGTATATAAACCCATGCCGGATAACGCTTTTGTGCTCGAAAAGCCCTTTGAGAGGCCCCTGCTGGCCATCGACTGGTCGGCTGCCGACCTGAAATCCGTGGAATATCTCAAAGGCCTGACGAATATCACCCAGATAATAGATGTGGTTCATGTTGCCAGAGAAAAAGAACTCACCGGCTCCTCGGCCATGGAAATCCAAAAAACACGCAAAGAAAAGAGGCAAAAGCTCGATGAAATCTGCGATGCTTTGAATGCCGCCGGAACAGAGGCCCGCTCGCATGTATATATTGGTGAGCCGGTTGAAGAAATCGAAAAGGCCGCGCGAGAGCACCAGGCCACTATGATTGTTTTGGGCTCTTCCGCAAAGCCGGCCTGGGCGGAAAAATGGATCGGAAGCATTCCGAAGAAAATTGCCGAAGAGTCCATCTATCCCACCCTGCTGATTCCTCCAGAGCCGGAATGACATTTTGCCGGTGCTTTAGAAATGATAATAACTTAAAAAGCTAAATTATTAAAAATAAAAGGTTACACCAAATTGGAATGGTGGAATAATGGAATATTGGAATATTGGGTATAAAATCGGATCACATCTTTTTTTTATTTCAATCCAGATCTTCTGTAGATCAGTTCGTTACCAAAAACCCATTATTCCACCATTCCAACATTCCATTATTCCATTGGTGAGCAAAGCGAACTGCAGGCACAGGAGGACTTTATGGCGGTAGTAACCATTTCCAGACAGTTCGGTGCCGGGGGGATAACTTTAGGGAAAATGATTGCCGATGAGTTGGGATACATGTTTGCCGACCAGGATATCGTCGAAAGGGTTGCAAAAGAAGCGAATGTATCGCCTCACTGGGTGGAGACGGTCGAAAAAGAAGCCGGTGGCAAGCTATCCAGATTCATCACCAAGATGGTCTCAAAGCCTCTGGTGGATCGTATCCTCAAAGACGAACGCGGATATATCGATGAAGAAACATACCTAGATTACATCGTTTTGATCATTGCCCAAATTGCCGATGAGGGGGATGTCGTCATTCTTGGCCGCGGGAGTCAGTACATTTTAAATGACCACCCGGATGCCTTTCATATTCTGCTCATTAATGATTTTGAAAACCGGGTAAAATTCATGATGGAAAATTATGATCTTTCTAATGCCAAGGCAGCCCAGGTGGTCAGCCGCGAAGATAAACGGCGCATGAGCCTGTATCGCAAATTAGGCAAGGCCGACTACGACAGTTCTTCGCTTTATCACCTGGTGCTGAATATGGCCAGGATGGATCTGCAGCAGGCCTTGAAGCTTGTCTGCAATTTGGTGGAATCTTAAATTTGATATTCGCACTTTATTTGTGCAAAAATATCTGATAGAAGGCAGCGTTTTGCAAAGCATCTGACCGGCGTTGCCGGACAAATTTCCGCTAAAGCAAAAATGTTTTTCGACTACAAAAAAAATCGCGCCTGGGTTGAAAACCTATCGATTGTCATGCAGATAGGCCTGACCATGGCCGGGTGCATTGTTTTTTGTTTTTTTATCGGCCTGTATCTGGACAAGTGGCTCGAAACCCGGGGAATTTTTGTAACCGTTTTTACAATTTTAGGCGTCATCGGCGGCGGGGTGACGGTGTACCGTCAAATCATGGAAATCATCGAAAGCAAGCCAGAAGACAGGGAAGATCGTGATCATGGAGGCAGTTAAGCAAACCCAGAAAAAATTCGCATCACAGGCTATGATGGCCGCCATCATCATCGGGCTTGGGCTCATCATTGTAGGCCAAAAACCGATGGCCAAGGGGTTGGTCCTGGGGACTGTTTTCAGCGTCATCAACTTCATCCTCATCGGTGAAATGCTGCCCTTACGAATCGGGAAAACCAGGGGCAAAACATTTTTCTTTTCGCTATCCTCGATGCTTTTCAGATATGTCTTGCTGGCTATCCCGCTGATTGTGGCGACTAAATTCAGGCAATTTAATTTGGCTGCAACAATATTGGGAATATTTATGATTCAGGTTATGATACTCGGACAACATGTATTAAAACTCATCCGGACAAACCGATAACAACAGGAATGGACAACATACTACATGGGCGAACTCGGTAAACTCCATCAGCTTATTATTCCATTTTTGGGGCACAAGATTACCCTGAATCTTGAAGTGATAGTGATGACCTGGATTGTTTTCATGGTATTGATTATTCTCGGTATTTTCGCCAGCCGCAAAAGACAGATCCTGCCCAGACCGATACAGGCGTTGGGAGAATTGATTGTATCCATGCTTTACGGCCTTACCGAAGATGCCCTGGGAAAGAAATTGTCCAAAACATATGGCCCGCTGGTATGCGCCTTATTCATGTTCCTGTTGCTTTCCAACTGGCTGGGGATCATCCCCCATCTTGAAGAACCCACCAAGGATCTGAATACGACCCTGGGGCTGGGAGTCATGGGGTTTGTCATCGCCCATTATGCGGGCATAAAATCCAAAGGCTTCAAGGCCTATATTTCAGAATATTTTCAACCCATATTTTTCATGATGCCCCTGAATTTAATCGGCGAACTTGCAAAAATTGTTTCGATCTCTTTTCGTCTGTTCGGAAACATCATGGGAGGCTCCATCATCATATTGGTGGTTTCCTATCTCACTTACAGTGTGGTGCTTCCTCCTTTTCTCTATGCCTTTTTCGGATTGTTCGTCGGCACGATTCAGGCCTTTGTGTTCACGATGCTGACTATCGTTTATATTTCGGTTCAGGTAAAATAATTCATGAATGTTGATGTTCAAACAGTGGTGGAAGTGGCTGCCTATGTTGGAGGCGGCCTGGCGATGGGATTCGGTGCCGTGGGTGCGGCCATCGGAGAGGGATACACCGCTGCCAGGGCGAATTTAGCCATTTCACGAAATCCCGAAATCTCCGGTGATATTTTCAAAAATATGCTGGTCGGACAGGCAGTGGCCGAATCAGCTTCCATATTTGCCCTGGTCATCGCCATTCTACTGCTTTTTCTGGATGTTCCCGTACCTACACTCCTGAAAGCGGCGGCACTTGTGGCTGCGGGTCTCAGCATGGGGTTTGGTGCCATTGGTTCGGGTGTCGGCTCGGGCTACCCGGGAGGAGAGGCCTGCTATGGTATCGCTAAACAGCCACAAGTAGCTTCTCAACTGACCACCAACATGCTCATCGGGTCTGCGGTTTGCCAGACACCAGCCATATTTTCAATGGTGGTGGCATTAATGTTGATGTTCATAGATTTTGGTGATGCCCCCCTTCACCCGACCTGGGCAGCCTATATGGGCGCCGGTTTGAGCATGGGGCTTGCAGCAATCGGCTCCGGATATGGTGGCGGCCTGGCCGCCGGGGCCTCGTGCGAGGGAATATCGCGGCAACCCAAAACGGCAGCCAGTGTCACCACCATCATGTTAGTGGGCCAGGCGGTATCCCAGACACCGTCCATCTTTGGACTGCTGGTAAGCTTTATTCTGATGTTTAAATCGTTTCCGGAGTCCACAGCGCTAAGTGCGGCCATGGCCCTTCTGGCGGCCGGTATCTGTATGGGTTTTGGCGGCATCGGTCCGGGGATCGGCAACGGCATGGCCGCCGAAGGTGCCGTGCGATGGGTGGCCAGAAATGTCGAGCATGCCGGTGATTTGATGCGAATCATGTTGGTGGGCCAGGCCGTCTCGCAATCGACGGCAATTTATGCCATGGTGGTGAGTTTGGTACTTATTTTTGTGGTTTAAAATACAATCGTGCATAAATACGAAGTATTTCACATAAGGAGGATAAAATGACCATTGAAGGAGCAGAAATTGTAAAAGCAGCCGCATTTATCGGTGCAGGACTTGCCATGGGGTTAGGTGCCATAGGTCCCGGTGTCGGCGAAGGAATGGTTGCTGCCAAAGCATGCGAAGCGATCG
>JASFPE010000164.1:0-10249 GCA_050116155.1 Desulfobacterales bacterium | reverse complement strand
GTTTTTGAGAACATCGACCACCTTGCTAATTAAGCGTAATTGCGGGTTATGTGGGTTAATTTTGACTAACATGATACCATACTGTCTATTCCCTGATCAGCATCACTGTTCGACAGCAGCCGTATTCCCATCATAAAAGCGAGTCCCGCCTGGGCGGGATTAATGAATTCTATCATTTTAAAGTAGATACCGCAAAGAGAGACCTTGACTTTAGGCATTTCGCATTTTAGTTCACATTAGCGAGGTGTAAGATGCGTTTTCATCGGTATGCGCTTTACCCTCGAACATTATTTAAACTATTAAGATCGCTTCATCATGCTGAATAAAAAAAGAATTTTTATTACGACCAGTGATAGATTGTCAAGAAAGAAGGGAATTTATCGAAATGGCACAAAAAAAAGAAAAAATTCTTTATATCGGCACCCGTGCCGACGATGATCCGGAAAAAGCAGCTATGCCGTTTGTGATGGCCTGTGCGGCTTTGGCAATGAACATCAAGGCCACCATCGTTTTACAGGGTAATGCTGTGTACCTGGCACAAAAAGGATATGCTGAAAAGATGTTGCCCAGCGGGGGCTTCCCTCACATGAAAGAACTGCTGGTCAATTTTATGGAACTCGGTGGCGAGTTAAAGATCTGTGTTCCCTGTATCAAAAGCCGCAATATCGAGGAGGCGGAATTGGTTGAAGGCTCACAAATGACGGGGGCCGGAGCCTTGAATGTCGAAGCCATCGAGGCCGATGCCGTAATGGTATATTAATTCTGGCAAAATAAAAGATTGCTAAAGCCAGCACCATTTGCTATTCGGATGCCTAACATTTTAGCGCCGTGATGGCGCTG
This sequence comes from Desulfobacterales bacterium, assembly GCA_050116155.1. Taxonomy (GTDB): domain Bacteria; phylum Desulfobacterota; class Desulfobacteria; order Desulfobacterales; family JAHEIW01. The sequence goes on along the minus strand of JASFPE010000164.1, from coordinate 9,409 downwards.
CCATTTTCTCATAACCAAATAATGACGTTGTCATCCAAATTGATCGTTGTTGGAGGAGTCTGATGGCAAAAATACCCCCTGAAGAAGCTTATTCATTTGATGATGTTTTACTTTTACCCAATTATTCCAGTGTCCTGCCGAAAGATGTAAATGTCAGCACCCGTTTGACGAAAAATATTAGCTTGAACATCCCGATTGTCAGCGCGGCGATGGACACTGTAACCGAAGCCGAAGCATCCATCAGCATGGCCCGTGAAGGCGGCATGGGATTCATACACCGCAATATGAGTATTCAAAGCCAGGCCACGGAGGTGGATAAAGTCAAAAAATCGGAAAGCGGCATGATTGTCGACCCGGTCACCATTCGTCCTGAACAAACTGTTCAAGAAGTATTGAAACTGATGGAATCCTATCGAATCTCCGGTGTTCCGGTTACAAAGGGAGACCAGTTAATGGGAATCGTGACCAACCGGGACCTTCGGTTTGAAACCGATCTGGACAAGAAAATTTCTGATGTCATGACCAAAGAAAATCTGGTAACGGTATCTGAAGGGATCTCCCTGGAAGATTCCAAGAAACTATTACACGAGCATCGGATCGAAAAGCTTCTGGTGGTGGACAAAAAAGGTCGACTAACGGGGCTGATTACCATCAAGGATATCGAAAAAATAAAAAAATATCCCAATGCTTGCAAAGACAGCATGGGGCGGTTGCGGGTGGGAGCCGCCGTCGGTGTCGGCCCGGATATGCAAGAGCGCACTGAAGCGCTGCTCAAGGCCGGTGCGGATGTCATTTTGATCGACACCTCCCACGGTCATTCCGAAAATGTTCTGCAAGCAGTACAAACATTAAAAAGTACTTTTGTCGATATTGAACTGATAGCCGGAAACGTCGGCACCGCCAAAGGAGCCGAAGATCTGATTGGGGCCGGGGTAGATGCTGTCAAAATTGGAATCGGTCCCGGATCAATTTGCACTACGCGCATCATTGCCGGTGTGGGGGTGCCGCAGCTAACCGCCATCATGAATTGCAGTTCAATATCGAGCAAAGAAGATGTACCATTGATTGCCGATGGTGGAATTCGATTTTCAGGTGATATCACCAAGGCCATCGCTGCCGGCGCCCATGTGGTGATGATTGGCAGCCTTTTTGCCGGAACTGAGGAAAGCCCGGGGGAGGTGATTTTCTTTCAGGGCCGCAGTTACAAGGTTTACCGCGGCATGGGCTCGATTGAAGCCATGAAAAAAGGCAGCAAAGACCGTTATTATCAGAGCGAGAAAGTCGATGAAGATAAATTGGTACCGGAAGGCATTGTGGGGCGTGTGCCGTACAAAGGCTCCCTTTCGGCAAATCTATACCAGCTTATTGGTGGATTAAAAGCCGGCATGGGGTATTGTGGCTGCCGCACGCTGGTTGAGTTGAGGGAAAAGGCAAGATTTGCGAAAATCAGTGCCGCCGGCATGCGCGAAAGCCATGTCCACGATGTGATAATCACCAAAGAAGCGCCAAACTACAGCCTGGAGTAGTCCTAGTCCATTTTGGATTTTGGATTGCGGATTTTTGATTTCAAAGGCATAGAGCAGAAGTCAGAAATCAGAAGGCAGATATAAATTTTTAGGTGTCAGGTGTCAGCCTTTGCCTTCTTCCTTGCTGACACCCGACACCTGACACCTGAAACCAGACCTGAACCCTGAACCTTTGACAGCCAGAATCCAGCGACTAGAAACTTTTTTCGTGACATTCAATATCGACTACTATATAATGCTCTATTATTCATTTCCAAATACGACATATAGTGTTTTTTAAAATATTTTGTGGCGGTAATGATGACGATGTTCGTCATTGCCCGGTCGTATTCGAACTGATTTTTTTCTAATTTCCTGTGCTTATCCCCGCTGGGAAACTTCCTGCATAAATCGTTGTCAAGAACCCTTACTCAAAAGGATCGAGTCAAATTATGACGGAAACCGTACCTGATTTTGTCCATCTGCATGTTCATACCCAGTACAGTCTGTTGGACGGAGCCATCAGAATCGACGATCTATTGTTGCGCGCGATGGATTTCGGCATGCATTCTCTGGCGATTACCGATCATGGCACTATGTTTGGAGCGGTGGAATTCTATCAAAAAGCGAAAAAATTCGACATCAAACCTATCATCGGCTGCGAACTCTATGTGGCACCTCGCACCCGGTTCGATAAAACCCCGCAGGATAACCGGGAGCTGGCGCACCTGATCCTGCTGGTTGAAAACCAGGAGGGATACCGCAATCTGTGTAAACTGGCCACAGCTGCTCAGCTGGAGGGATTCTACTACAAACCCCGCATCGATAAAGCGCTGCTCAAAGAGTGCGTCAACGGTTTGATTGGCCTATCGTCCTGTCTGCACGGCGAAATACCGCGGCGGCTCAAAGATGGTCGCGTGGATCTGGCCGAACAGGCTGTGCAAAGCTACCGGGAGATTTTGGGCGAAGAAAACTTTTTCCTGGAAGTGCAAAACAATGGCATCGATATACAGCAGAGCGTCAATCAGGCGCTTTTAGATATGAGTCAGCGACTGTCGGTGCCGTTGGTGGCCAGCAATGATTGTCACTATCTGGATAAAGAAGATGTCAAAGCCCACGACGTGCTGCTGTGCATTCAAACCGGAAAGACCGTCCATGACAGCGAGCGCTTAAAGTTTCGAACCGATCAGCTCTATTTCAAATCCAAAGAGGAGATGTATACGTCTTTTCGAGATTATCCCGGAGCCATCAGCAATACGGTCGATATTGCGAACCGCTGCAACATTGAATTTGATTTTAATACCTATCATTTTCCTAAATTTGAAACATACAATGGGCTGAGCAACGATGAACTTTTTGAGAAAGACGTACGCGCTGGCTTTGAGCGCCGGCTTCAGCGCGTGAAGTCCCAAAACCCTCAGCTGGATGAAGCCCCGTATCGAGAGCGACTGGAGTATGAGATATCGGTGATCGAAGATATGGGCTTTCCGGGGTATTTCCTGATTGTGGCTGATTTTATAAATTATGCCAAGGAGCATCAGATTCCTGTGGGGCCTGGAAGGGGATCTGCTGCTGGCAGCCTGGTGGCTTATAGTTTGGGAATTACGGATCTGGATCCGCTTGAATACGGCTTGATTTTTGAGCGCTTTCTCAATCCGGACCGAAAGAGCATGCCTGATATTGATGTCGATTTCTGCATCGACGGGCGTGAAGACGTATATAAGTATGTATTGGACAAATACGGTGGCGGGGATTATGTCGCCCAGATCATTACGTTTGGAAAACTTAAAACCCGTGCGGTCATCCGCGATGTGGGGCGCGCACTGGATATACCGTTGCACGAGGTGGATGCCATTGCCAAAATGGTGCCGGATGTGTTGAATATCAGTCTGGATAAAGCCCTGGAAAAGGAACCCCGGCTGAAAGATTTGGCCCAACAGAAGCCGGAGGTGGGGGATTTGATTAAAATATGTCGGGTACTGGAAGGTCTTCCCCGGCATGCCTCAACCCATGCCGCCGGTGTTGTGATTGCTGATTTGCCGCTGATTGAATATATGCCGCTCTATAAAGGTAAGAAGGGTGAGGTGGTCACCCAGTATGACATGAAAATTGTCGAGCAGATCGGGTTGATCAAATTTGATTTTCTGGGATTACGCAACCTCACCGTGATTGCCAAAACCCTGGATCTCATTGAAAGACAGGGTAAAACAGCGCCGGATACTGATAATCTGGATTTAGCCGATGCGGATACCTTTCGTCTCCTGTCCGCCGGAGATACCACCGGTGTTTTCCAGCTTGAAAGCAGCGGTATGAAGGATTTGCTGGTTCGTCTAAAACCAGAATCCTTTGAGGATGTGATTGCACTGGTCGCCCTCTACCGGCCCGGTCCGATGGAAAGCGGCATGATTGATGATTTTGTAGCCCGCAAACACGGGAAAAAACGCGTCGAGTATCTGGTGGATGAGCTTGAACCGATTCTGAAAGAAACCTATGGGGTTATTGTTTACCAAGAACAGGTAATGAAAATTGCCGGGGTTCTGGCCTCGTATTCCATGGCAGAGGCAGACGACTTGCGCAAGGCTATGGGCAAAAAGATTCCCGAAATTTTGGCCGAACATCGGGAACGCTTTTTACAGGGAACGGCAGATAATACCATCCCCTCAGACAAAGCGGAAAAGATTTTTAACTTGATTGAGAAATTTGGCGGCTATGGTTTCAACAAATCCCATAGTGCCGCCTATGCGCTGATCGCGTTTCAAACCGCATACCTGAAAACGCACTTTCCGGTGGAATTTATTGCCTCCTTGCTTACCAGTGAAATGCATTCCACCGATGGGGTGGTAAAATTCATCGCTGAGTGCCGCAGCCACAATATACCGATTCTACCGCCGGACATCAATGCCAGTGATAAAGAATTTACGGTCGATGGGTCTAAAATCCGATTCGGACTGGCGGCGGTGAAAAATGTGGGTGAATCCGCAATTGATTCGATCATCGAAGCACGCGTTGAAAAAGGATTTTCTTCGTTGTTTGAATTTTGTGAACGCGTGGATTTAAAGCGGGTGAACAAGCGGGTCATCGAGAGCCTGATCAAATGCGGTGCTTTTGATACTACCGGTTCCCTGCGGTCACAGATGATAGCATCTCTGGAAGACGCTCTGGATTACGGAAACAGGGTGCAGAAGGAAAGAATGGATCCGCAAATGGGCTTGTTCGGCGGTCAGGCAGAGCCCTTGGTGATCAATGAACCGTCATTGCCGGAGATTCCGGAGTGGGATGAAAAGAAATTGCTGGCATTTGAAAAAGAATCGCTGGGTTTTTACATCAGCGGGCATCCGTTGACGCGCTTCGAAACTGTATTGGACAAGTTTACCAATGCCAATGCGGTAACCCTCAAGGAGCTTCAGGATGGCGGGGCTGTTCGAATCGGTGGAATTGTGCAGGCGACAAAGGTGATTACAACCCGAAAGGGCGACCTGATGGCCTTTGTCACCATCGAAGACATGCACGGTTCGGTAGAGATTACGGTCTTTTCACGGCTTTATCGGACGGCCAGTGACTTGTTGGTGGAAGACCATCCTATTTTATTAGAAGGCCAAATTCAAAAGGATGAACAGGCAGTTAAAATTATCGCAGATACGGTGATACCGATGGACAAAGCCGAGGAGACCTGGACCGCCAGTGTCCATTTCAACCTGGAAATATCTCGCACAAACAAGACGGATTTGCAGAATCTGCATGAAATCCTGCAGCAGCATCTCGGAGTGAGCAGGGGATTTCTGCATTTACATAGCCCGGAAAATACCGATACGATTATCGAGTTGCCGGATTCCTTGAGACTGCAGGCCGGATCTGCGTTAACCCAGCAAGTCAATAGACTGCTCGGCTACAACGCCGTTGAAACCCGTTGCAGTTCAGCCAAGGTTCCGGCTGGAAACAACGGCTATAATCGCAACCACCGCTAAAGGAGTATTGTGCATGCCTGAATCCATCAATAGTGTCTATGCCGTTTTGCTGGCCGGTGGCACCGGAACAAGACTGTGGCCGGTTTCACGGGAGCTTTATCCGAAGCAGTTGGTCAAATTTATCGGCAGTGATTCGTTGGTTCAAAGCACCGTAAAACGGCTGGAACCCGTAATGGACCTGCAAAATGTTAGAGTCGTTTGCGGTGAACAGCATTTTCATGAAACTGCGCGGCATATGAAAGACATCGGCATGGTACCGGAAGGCAAGGTGATCTGTGAACCCAGCGGCCGTAACACAGCACCGGCGATCCTGCTGGCAGCATGTCATATCCAGCAGGTTGCCGAAGATGGAATTATGTGCGTTTTCCCTGCCGATCATGTGATCGGCAATCTGGAATCCTTTCATGAGCGACTTCAGGCTGCCATCCGTCTGGCCGAAGCCGGGTATGTCGTCACTTTCGGTATCAAACCGAATTATCCCGAAACCGGATATGGATACATCGAAGGTGGAACCAATGTGTCCGACAGCGCACTCAGGGTCAAGCGTTTTGTTGAAAAACCGGATCGGGAAACCGCTGAAAAATATATCGAGGCGGGTAATTTCTTCTGGAACAGCGGAATGTTTGCCTTCAAGGTTTCGGTCATTTTAGATGAATTCAAAGCGTTTCAGCCGGATCTGTTGGCCACCATGGAAGAAATTTTTTCTGCCGGGCAACCGCTGGCAAAGCAGGATTATGATCGACTGGACAATATCTCCATTGACTACGCCATCATGGAAAAAACCGATAAATGCGTCGTATTACCATCCGACTTCGGGTGGAGCGACATCGGCTCATGGAAATCGCTGTATGATTTTCTGGAAAAAGATGCAAATGATAACGTCATCGAGGGTGATGTCATTGCGCAGGACACCCGAAACTGCTTCATCCTCGGCCATGATCGCCTGATTGCCACCAATCGCCTGCAGGATATGGTGGTTGTCGAAACCCCGGATTCTATTTTTGTCTCAGACCTCGATCACAGCCGCGATGTGAAATCGATTGTTTCTGAGCTAAAAACCAAGGGGCGTGAGGAATACCACCAGCATCGCACCGTATATCACCCCTGGGGAGTCTCGAAGCTGCTCGAACAAAGAGAAAATTATATCGCGGCCGAGTTGACGGTGTATCATGATGCTTCTCTGAAGCTGCCGGGCGACGCAGCCTCAACACAGCATGTATTTGTGACCAAAGGGCAGGCGTTGGTCAGCGTCGGTAAACAGAAAAAATCTTTGAACTCGGGAGACGCCTTTACCTGTCCGGCAGTTGGTCAGGTAAGCATTAAAAATACCGGAGAAGGGGAGCTTTATCTGGTTCAGGTAGAGCTCAATGTTTGATCTGCATTTCTCTGTCTCGCCGGAGTGTTATAGATCCATTGCGATCAGATCGAACGATAGCGGGGGGAAGCGTGGGTTTGCTTTAGGGAGCTTGCATTGAATTGCTATCATCACCCGGCTTCAATTGTTTTGAATCAAAGGGAATGGTCAACTTGTAAACCCTGTGCTGCAGGCGGGCGTTTATCGCCAGATCACTCTTTTCAAAGACCTTCATCATACTCTTGTTGGTGTCCAGTACCTCAGCCGTAAAGCCCTTCAAACCCCGTTCTTTGGCCAGCCGTATCAGCATTTTGTAAAGGTATGTTGCAATGCCCCGCCCCTGGTACTGTTCATCCACAACAAAAGCCACATTCCCATAGGCGCTTTGTTCATCCCTATCAAATCGTCCCTCTGCGATGATCCTTTCCTGATCGGGTTCTCCCGCGAGCACGACGATTGACATCGCCCGCCCGTAGTCAACGTTCACGTATTCCTGCATCTTATCGTGCGGCATTGTTCTAACGGGGTAAAAATACCGCCGGTAAATCATCTTATCGGAAAAACGGTAGAAAAGACGCCGCATGGCTTCCTCATCGGAAGGTTTGATTGCCCGGATGCGCGCCTTGAGTCCGCCTTTGAAGGTGCACTCGGTGGTAATCTCCATAGGATATAAATGAGCGCTTTCAGACAAGAAAATTTGATCTGGCAACAGAATTTGCTTCTCCTTGGCCTGCTCCACCAGATTTTTCCTGTCATCCGGATGAGCGATATCAATCAAGGCCTGGGCCCGCTCACGTATCGAACGCCATTTCAGGTTGGCGATGCCATATTCGGTGACGACCGCGTCAATCGATTCGCGCATATGGAATTGATTGCGAAGATCTCTCAGCATTATCACAATATTGGGTTTTCCCCTTTCATTTCGGCTGGGTAGGCCAAAAACCGTAGAGCCTCCCGGAGAGATTTCCGCACCGGTCAGCAAGTCGGCGGATTCACCCGGGCCCGCTACGATGCTGCCCTTGCCCACAGGGAAAACGATTCTGCTGAACAGATCGACATTTGCGATAGTTCGTCACAGCGCCGCTTTGCACCAGATCCATCAACGCATCGGTAAAAAAGGGGGTGTGAATTCCCAGATGCCGTTTGCGGGTAAGGTGCGGACTCACAGCTTCAATTAGAGATCCGGTATTAAAGCCGATGCAGTCTCCGTCTTCAATAAGCGATGCAATGTTGGCCGCCACTTGATCCATTGTCTTGTTCACAGGCCAGCGGTTGAATTAAGCGGGTTTTTGCGTTGATTCCACCAGCAGGTCGAAATCCGAAATAGAAACAATGGTATCGCCAAAAGTGAAGGGGGTCAGGGGGTTGATTTCACCAACGACCAATGAGGCTTGCTCCATGGCCTCGCGAGCCACATCAACCGCCACGCCGAGGCTGCAATAGCCGGATTCATTGGGAGGCGTAATCTGAATAAAAGCCGCGTCTATGGGAATCCGCTTTGATTTGATAATGCGAGGTATCCGAGAATAACGGCCGGGGACCAAATCGACATTTTGTGAGGTGGCGGTTTCCCCGGCGACCCAACCGGAGAAAAGGGTCTTAAGGCGGTAATTCTGATATTGCAGCGCTTTCAGCGATAGAATATCGCCGTGGGTGCCCAATTGAATCAATTCCAGGTCCCTGGCATTGCTCTGATCGGATTCCATCAGGCATTTCATTAGGGTTCGCGGTTCGGCTGATCCGCCTCCTAGAAAAATGTTCATCCCCGGTCTGATTTTATCCAGAACCTCCCCGGGCGTAACGAGGAGCTTTTTCCATTGACTATCGACGGCCTTGCTCATTTTATCCTGTTTTCCTGTCTGTGGCGTAGTTATGAAATCGTTTGCGAATTTTTATATGCCTTTAGGGCTTCTTCATACAGCAGGTTTTCCTGTCCGAGATATCGGGGGGAGAAATGAAAAACGTTTAATTGCTTGGCACCGGCTCTGGCGGCGAGCTCGCCGGCTTGCCGGGCTGTGAGATGGTATTTTTGCCTTGCGGTCTCATGGTCTTTGTCCAGAAACGCGGCCTCCATAAAGAGGAGATCGGAATCCCTGGCAAACTCTATAATTTTTTGGTTGTTTGATTCGTCGTAAACCACATCGGTAATATAGGTGATTTTCTGACCCGGTGTGATCAGTGCGATTTTCTCGGCGAGCTCTTCCAGTTGAAACTGTCTTGTTTTTTGTTGTCCCGGGACTTTTATTTCAAATACGGAATCTGCATCGGTACGGCTGTAAATGGCCTGCTTGAACCGTGTCAACCAGGGGCCTGTTTCCAGTCCCAGCGTTTTTAGACCTTCTTTCACGATATTTACATGAAAGTGTTCATGGACGGAAAACCCCAGGCAGGGAATGCTGTGGTTCAAAATGACCACAGTTATATTAAACCCTTGTTCTTTATGCAATACACCATTAAAGGCGTGTTTGGTGGAATCTTTGGGGACAATAAACTTATCCCGGCAGTGATATATTTTTGAGATGATCTGATCCGAACGGATTTCAGTCAGATGCAGCCGCAGACGGTAATTATAATTATCCACCAGG
>JASFPE010000163.1:0-10254 GCA_050116155.1 Desulfobacterales bacterium | reverse complement strand
TAAACTTTGAATTCAGGATTCCTAAAACGAAAATCTTAACAAATATGAAATCCCCGGTATTAGAGCTGAGCGACTGTATCAAATGCGGCGTATGTCTAGAAATTTGCCCTGCAGTATTCCGGATGACCAGCGCTGGTTTTATCGACGTGATTGAATTAGGGAGCTATCCCGAATCTGGTGTGAATGATGCCATAAAATATTGCCCGATGGATTGTATTTACTGGGAAGAATAATAAACAAATCGTGAGCCCTGAAAAAATAAGCGGTCGTCAACTCAAACGCAATGTATTGCAACTTCTTCAGCAGGATAACCTCGATCGGTGCATTTCTGAGCTCTGCCGTCTGCCGGCCAGACAGGTCGTTAATCCGCTCTTTTCGTTTTTATGCAGCCTGGATGCAATAGTTAAGTGGCGCGCCGTTTCTGCCATGGGCGCAGTGGTATCCAATCTGGCAAAGACCAATTTGGAGTCTGCCAGAATTATCATGCGCCGTTTCATATGGCAACTCAATGACGAATCCGGCGGTATCGGCTGGGGATGCCCCGAGGCCATGGGAGATGCCATGGCCCGCAACAAACCGCTTGCAGATGAATACGGGTGCATTCTTATTTCGTATATCCGGCCCGACGGGAATTTCCTGGAACATGAGATACTACAGCGCGGAGTGCTCTGGGGTGTGGCAAGGCTGACACACAAGCGACCAGATCTTTTCAGAGGTTGTACTCGCTTGCTGATTCCCTATATGCAATCCAGTGATGCCACCCTGCGCGGCTTGGCCGTCTGGGCGGCCAGCCCATTGGTCGATGAATCCATCAATTGGTTGATCAACCGATTATGCAATGACAAATCCAGGTTCACCTTATATCAAGATGGGCAATTAACAGAGCGTACGGTGGGTCAACTGGCACACGATGCCATAATGGCCGCCGGAGATCATAGTTTGCCTGAGGAAAAATAACATGAAATGGACCCAAGACGCTGAAGATGCCATTAAAAAAGTCCCGTTCTTTGTCCGAAAACGAGTCCGGGGTCGGGTTGAAAAAGAGGCCATCGCGGAAGGGAAAAAAGTGGTGTCCCTGACCGAAGTGAAAGCCACCCAGACCCGGTATCTGACCAATATGAAATCCGAGATCAAAGGGTACCAGATCGAGACCTGTTTCGGTCCCAGCGGATGTCCTAACCGGGCAGTTATCAGCGACAACCTGGTGGAACGGATTGAATCAATCGTCAAGAATGAGGATTTGCTGACATTCCTGGAACAAACCGTCAAAGGGGATCTTAAATTTCATCACGAATTCAGGATCGCCCTGGCAGACTGTCCCAATGCCTGCTCACAGCCACAAATAAAGGATATCGGGATTTTGGGTGCATGCGCGCCGGCGATGACTGACGAAGCCTGTACCCTATGCGCTGCCTGTGTAGAAGCCTGCAAAGAAGACGCCATCCGCCTTGATCAAAAGCGGGAAACCCCCGTCATCGATGAGGTCCAGTGCTTATACTGCGGCAAATGCATCAGCGCCTGCCCTACGGGCACAATTGTTGAGGGGGAAAAAGGGTATCGCATCCAGCTGGGAGGTAAGCTTGGCCGACATCCGCAATTGGCTAAAGAGCTACCGGGCTTTTATGACGAAAATCAGGTGCTGGAAATTGTTCAAGAAATCCTGCACTTTTACAAAAAAAACAGCAAACATGGCGAACGGTTCAGTCAGATTTTTACGCCTGCTGATTTTGATGCCTTTGCGGCACGATATAAATCGTCAATTTGACATAACTTAATTCTGACTAATTATTATTATAATAATGTAACACAAAGATTTAGGTTCAGGGTTCAGGGATCCCAATTCGGAATGCGGTAAACGTAAAAGTCAAGTTGCGCGTTACGGGTTGCGGGTTTCGCGTCAAAAAAAATCAAAATCATCGGATGTTGACGCGTAACGCGTAACTCGTAACGCGCAACCCGCTGCTCTTAGCCTTGAACTGTAAACGGTGAACCTCTGAACCTTAACACATTGGAGGAATTTTCAAATGGAAAGCAAAACCTTATCAATCCCGAATATATCATGCGGACATTGCGTAATGTCTATCAAAAACGAATTGAGTGAAATGGAAGGTGTAAAATCCGTCGACGGTAATCCTGAGACCAAAAGCATTGATGTTGAATGGGAGTCGCCGGCTAGCCTTGAAAAAATTAAAGAGACCTTGAAAGAAATTAATTACCCGGCGACCTGATATGGATATCAACGCTTATCTTTTAAAAGCCATTCAAGCTTCGATCCAAGCGGGTCAAGCGATTCTGGATGTATACCACTCCGATTTTACAGTGGATTACAAAACCGACAGCTCCCCGTTGACCCTTGCGGACAAACGTTCCCATGAGGTTATTGTAAAACATCTATCCGAATTTGACATCCCTATTCTCAGCGAGGAAGGTAAAAACATACCGTACGCAGAGCGCAAAACCTGGAATCAGCTGTGGATTGTGGATCCTTTAGACGGCACCAAAGAGTTTGTCAAGCGTAACGGAGAGTTTACTGTAAACGTCGCATTGGTCGAAAACCATAAACCGTTAATGGGGGTTATTTTTGTTCCAGATAAAAATGTGCTCTTTTTCGCTGCCGACGGGTTGGGGACGTATAAATTAGATATAAATTTATCGCCGGAAGTGCTGGAATCAAATCAGTCCAATAAAAATCAGGAAGAAAGATTAAACGAAATTCTCGAACTGGCTGATCGACTACCCGCTAATCATTCACCATTGCCGGTATATACCATCGTCGGCAGTCGCTCTCATCAGACGCCTGAACTTAAAGCTTATATTGAAGAAAAGCGCAAGGAATTGGGAGACATTGAGTTTATTGCGGCCGGTAGTTCTCAGAAATTTTGTGTTGTCGCCGAAGGCCGGGCCAATATCTATCCTCGTTTGGGACCAACCATGGAGTGGGACACCGCCGCGGGTCAGGCGATTGCTGAAAATGCCGGCGCAAAGGTGATCCGTTACGATAACCAGCAGCCGCTGACCTATAATAAAGAAGACCTTTATAATCCTTATTTTATCGTAAAGCGCGCATCGTGATCCGTTTTAAGGATTCAGGTTTCGGGTGTCAGGTGTCAGGAATTAAAAGGTTTCAGGTGTCAGGTGTCAGCATTCAAAAATTGAGGAATTCAGGAATCAAATCGAAAGAATACATTCAATTCCTAAATACCTAAATTCGCAATTCCTAAATTACTTGCCCTGACACCCGACACCTGAAACCTTATATTGTGACAATGTAAAACCTCAGTAAGCCGGGGGTTTTGAGTAATAGCCAAACCATTTGAATGCGAGATAAGATGCCCCAGCAAAAAGTAACATTCCCCATAAGCGGCATGACCTGCGCCAATTGCGCGATGAACATCGAGCGCACGGTAAAAAAACTTACCGGCGTCATTGACACACAGGTCAATTTTGCCTCGGAGCAGGCAGCCGTTTCCTTTGATTCCAAGCAGCTTCAGCTTAAAGACATCGTCGCAAAAATTAACGGCGCGGGCTATTCCGTTTCTACCGGCACCATCGAATTTCCGGTCACCGGCATGACCTGTGCAAATTGTGCCGCCAACATCGAGCGGGCTTTGAATAAAAAAGTCGATGGGATCGTCAACGCATCGGTAAACTTCGCCACCGAGCGGGCAACGATTGAATATATTCCCGATGTAGTATCCATCGAGGATATGATTACGGCCATCGAGGCGGCTGGGTATGGCGCTATATCACCGGATGAGGTCTCGGAAGGAGAGGATGCGGAACAGGCTGCCCGGCAGGCTGAAATTAAAGACCAAACCCGTAAATTTATCGTCGGTGTAGCGTTCGCGCTCCCACTTTTTATTTTAAGCATGTCCCGGGATTTTGACCTGATCGGCCAATGGAGTCACGCCGCCTGGATGAACTGGTTTTTTTGGTTGCTGGCCACACCGGTGCAGTTTTATACCGGAGGGGATTATTATGAAGGCGGGCTTAAAAGCCTCAAAAATAAAAGTGCCAATATGGATGTCCTGGTGGCCATGGGATCTTCGGTGGCCTATTTTTATTCTTTGGGCGTTCTCTGCTTTCCTGCCCTGGGTGAACATGTCTATTTTGAAACTGCGGCAGTGATTATTACCCTGATCAAATTGGGAAAAATGCTGGAATCCCGCACCAAAGGGCGAACAGGAGGCGCCATCCGCAAACTGATCGGCCTGCGGCCCAAGACTGCCACCATCATTGAAAATGGCATTGAAAAAGAAATTCCATTAACACGCGTCAAAGTCGCAGACGTAGTGGTCGTCAGACCGGGCGAACGCATGCCGGTGGACGGGGTTGTTCTTGAAGGCCAATCTTCCGTCGACGAATCCATGTTGAGTGGAGAGCCGTTGCCGGTGGATAAACGGGCCGGCGACAAAGTCGTCGGCGGCACCATCAACGGCCAAGGGCTATTAAAACTTGAAGCCAACGCCGTCGGCAGTCAAACCGTTCTGGCTCAGATCATCCGTCTGGTTCAGGAAGCCCAGGGCAGCAAAGCACCGATTCAAGCACTGGCAGACAAAGTTGCTGCCGTATTTGTACCGTCTATCATTGTGCTGGCGTTGATCGTCTTTTTTTTGTGGTGGGGGATAGCCGGCGAGTTCGTGCCTGCCATGATACGGCTGGTAGCGGTTCTGGTCATTGCCTGTCCCTGCGCTCTGGGGCTGGCCACACCCACAGCAATTATGGCCGGCACCGGCAAGGGTGCTGAAAAGGGCATCCTGTTTAAAAGCAGCGAAGCGCTGGAGACGGCCACCAAGCTCGATACGATTGTGCTGGATAAGACCGGAACGATTACCATGGGCAAACCGGCCGTGGTTGATATCATACCGATTAAGCCCCAGAGCGATACCGAAGATGATCTTCTGAAACTGGCCGCTTCGGTCGAAAAAGGCTCCGAACACCCACTGGGAAAGGCCATTGTAAATGAAGCCAAAATCCGTGAGATTGAGCTTTTTGAGCCCAAAGATTTCAAGGCTTCCGGAGGTTCCGGGGTTCAGGCCAGCGTGGATGACAATGCGGTGAAGGTGGGTAAACCCAATTGGTTTACGGAAATGGGTATCGACATCGAAGCCGCCGACAGCGAGATCCATTTCCTGCAATCTCAGGGCAAAACAGTTATGGTGGTGGTAAGGAACAACGCTCTGTACGGCCTGATTTCAGTATCCGACACCTTAAAGCCGGAATCAAAAGAGGCCATCCAAAAGCTTCACAACCAGCATCTTAAAGTCGTGATGCTTACCGGAGACAACCAGCAAACAGCTCAAAGCATCGCTGCTCAGGTCAATATCGATGAAATAATGGCTGAAGTACGGCCGGAAGAAAAATCATCCAAAATAAAAGCCCTGCAGCAAAACGGCGGGAGGATCGGTATGGTGGGTGATGGCATCAATGACGCCCCGGCGCTGGCACAGGCCGATGTGGGACTTGCCATCGGAACCGGTACCGACGTGGCCATTGAAACAGCAGACGTAATACTTTCCAGCGGTAGCCTCTCGGGAATCCCCCGGGCCATCCAACTGAGTCGTGCCACCATGGCCACAATCAAACAAAATCTGTTCTGGGCCTTTGGCTACAACGTCATCTTGATTCCCGTTGCCGCCGGTATCCTGTATCCCTTCGAAAACCTGCCCAATATGTTGCGGCAACTCCATCCTATCCTGGCCGCCCTGGCCATGGCCTTTAGCAGTGTCTCGGTTGTGACCAATAGCCTCAGGCTGTACAAAGCCAAAATCAGATAAAAACCTCTCAATATGATTTGTTTTGCTCTAAGATTTTTATAGATGTGCGATACAAATCAATAAAAAACAATGAGTTGCGATGTAGGCACGAAGTTTACAATAAATTGAGGCTCAAAAAAGTGTGTATTCGCCATGGCTAATCTCCAAAATTATAAGCGGGTGAAAATTCGGATGGACGATATGATATCACAACAATTCAGATGCCTCTAAAAGTGGTGATACGTTTATCAGTATCGGTACTTTTTATTGGGCAGTTTTTTTGCAGATACTTTAGCAGGATATCTGTAATTTAGGCCAAGTCGTGATCAGTTGAAGATACCAAAGATTTTAGAACCGGAAAAAGGTCGTGCTACTTAGTCTTAATAAAAGACATCATTTAGAAGGTCGTCAGATCTCAGCCGCCTCCTTCACCCTTTTCAATTGGATATCCCGCCTCTTTCCAGGCCGGGGTGCCGCCGTGAAAGTAGTAGACTTTTTGATAGCCCCAGTTAACGGCTTTGGCGGCTACCCAAATTACAGCGCCACTGTCATACCACCCGGGTGCCCGCCAATAAAAGACAACCTCTTCCGATTTATCCACAATCTCACTGAGCGTCGTCTCTCTGAAGCGTTTCTCAGTAGGATCATCCACGTCCCGTGTAGACGGCAGATTGAGTGCGCCGGGTACACGACCTTTTTTCCACAGGGCCTCACTGCCTGTATCTATAAACACCACTCCCTTGTCATGAAAAGACTTCGCGGTAGCCAGATCGATCTCCGTCCCACCGTCTATCTCGTACCTCGCATTCTGCTGACCTACAACAAAATGCACCGTGATCAGGTATTGCCATGTCAGCGCGGGTATATCAGAGAGTCCTGCGCGTAAGCGCGCTTGGGCCGGCTTTATACCGAAGCTTGCAAAGTCGATCTCGCCCGTAAACGGGCTAAAGCCGGACATGGTCGGGTCCACTCTTTCTAAACTGAGGGCGCCCAGCCCGAAAGTGGCACGCAGGTCGTTCGCGGTTTCGATAGTGTCTTCGGCTTCCCGCATCCGGCTCAAATGACCATAGCTCGAGGCCAGATAGATTAATGGCTTCTCGTTCTCCGGATTGCGTTTGACCGCCCGCTCGAAGGTGGCCACCGCCGCCTCATAGTTCTCCACCCCAAACTGGGCCGCACCGAGAATAATCAAGTAGCTCGGCGGGTGATGCGGGTCGAGCCGCATGGCGTCTTGGATGAACGTCAACCCCTCACCGGGTCGATCCGCGTGTACCAGCGCGTGAGCAAGACCGGCTAGCGCCGTCGCGTCATTCGGGCCCAAGGCGACCGCCTTCTCCGCTTCCTCGACCGCCTCTGTGTGAAATCCGAATGCGGCAAACATGCGCGACTGCACCGCGTGGGCCAGCGGCGTCGGTGTCTTCAGGGCCTGCTCTAAATGATCATTCGCGAAGGCTTCGGCACGGAACGACGGCATGCCCAGATCAAACGCCCAGTCGTTCTTATAGACATCCCAATATAGCGCAGCCAGCGCCGCGTGGGTTTGGGCGTAGTCGGGATCGAGACGAATGGCTTCCTCGAAAAAGGGAATCGCCCGGGCCAGATCCTTAGGCGTTGAGAGTCTATAGTGCGCCCAGCCCTGTAAGTACGCATCGTAGGCGTCGGGGTTATCGGTGTCGTGATGTGTTTGTTGTGCTTCCTCCTCATCCGTCAAATTAACCGCGAGCGCCGCGACGATCTGCTCGGTGACTTGATCCTGTAAGGCAAACACATCTTCCAGCGATCCGTCGTAACGTTCCGCCCACAGGTGCCCGCCGGTGGTGGCATTTACGAGCTGGGTGTTGATGCGTACCTGATCGCCGACGCGGCGCACACTACCTTCGAGCACGTACTTCACCCCCAACTCCTGCGCGACTTGCTTCACCTTCACCGGCTTACCTTTGTAGGTGAACACCGAATTGCGCGCGATCACAAACAACCCTGAGAGTTTCGACAGATCCGTAATCAGGTCTTCGGTCATACCGTCAACGAAGTACTCCTGCTTTGGATCATCACTCAAGTTAACGAAAGGCAGCACGGCAATGGAGGGTTTTTCAGGTAATGGAAATGCCATCTTCTCCACAGACGCAGGCTCTATTGTCGGGCGACGACTGTACAATTGCCAGATTCCCACAGCTGCTGCCAACACAACCACCGCTGCAATCCCTATAAGAATGGACATCCGCTTCACGGGTGATCGTTTTTCTTTTTCCGGCTCTCCTGCTACCGTCACTCTTGGCTCCATTAAGACCCGATAGGCACTCACTGGCTTGGCAATGTTTTTTACCGTTTGGTCGCCTAAAAACTCATATCCATATGGCAGCTTGCTTTCAATTTGATCGAAGGCTGTCTTGGAAATGCAAATGCCCCCTGTATTCGCTAAGCCTTCCAATCTCGCAGCAATGTTAACGCCATCACCATAAATCTGTTCCTCTTCCTGAATGACATCGCCAAGGTTGATGCCAATTCGGAATTGCATCCTTCTATTTTCGGGTAATTGATCGTTGCGGGCTTTGATCTCTTTTTGTACGGATACAGCACACTGCACAGCATCGACAACGCTTACAAACTCAGCCAGTAGGTTGTCACCCGGAGAATCAAGCACTTTACCGTTATGCTGTTGGATAAGGGTGGAAAGCACTTCACGGTAGGCTGTTAAGGTTCGGACAGTAGCTTCCTCGTCTTCACCCATGAGGCGACTGTAGCCTTCGACATCGGCACTCAGGATAGCAGCAAGCTTGCGTTTGAATCCTTCATCTGCCATTATGGCACCCCCTTTGTTGAGGTTTCAAACGGAGAATAGCATTATGTAATTTATCGGAAAAAGCGCAAGGATCAGATAAGAACCGGATTCGATTCTGCAGATGGAGAACCGCTTCAAGTCAGTTGGAACAGGAAAATCAGCAATAGTTTATATGCGTTTATACCCAAATTTATGGGTTTTAGTCAACAGATTGGAGCTTCCAAAAACTGGTGATATATAAAAATATCACAACTTGCGCCACAGTTGGGATACGTAGATGGTAGTCCAACCTTGGCCAAACTTGATCATATGAAAAAGCTACCTCCAGGGGATTCAGTGGTATAATGAATCCCCGGGAGAAGAAAACAAAAAGGAGGTAGCCAAAATGTATTATACAGGAATTGATCTACACAAGAAAACATCTTTTATCACCACCATTGATGAGAGCGGCAAGGTTGTGTTCAGGCGCAATTTTCCAAACCAGGAAGAGCACATCTTGGAGTACTTTGTAAATCTGGACGGACCTACAAAAATCGTCATTGAATCGATGTGTTCGTGGTACTGGCTCCATGATCTTTTAAGAGCACATAATTTCAATATGGTCATCTCCAACCCTGTAAAGACCAAGGCAATTGCTTCGGCCAAGATCAAAAACGACAAGGTGGACTCTCATATGTTAGCTCAGCTGCTCAGAGCCGACCTGATCGCAACCGTGAATGTGTGCAGCCTAAAGACCCGAAAGCTCAAAGAACTGCTCAGACATCGACAGCGGCTGGTTGCCGATGCCACCCGGATGAAGAATCGTATCCACATGCTGTTGATGAAGAACAACATCTCCATTCCGGTCAGCGACCTGTTCGGGGTCAGGGGCATGAAATACCTCAAACAAATCGATCTTCCCATCTACCACCGACAACAACTCAAATCTTATCTCACACTCTATGGCCACTTTACCAAGCAGATCGAACCTCTAACCAAGCGCATTAGGCATCTGGCACACAAAGATCCGATAGCCCGCCTGTTGATGACCATTCCTGGTATCGGGCCCCTAACTGCAATGTTCATCATTGCCGAGATCGAGGATATATCCCGTTTCCCATCGTATCGAAACCTGGCTTCCTATGCCGGGCTGGTGCCTTGCTTGGATGCCAGTGCCGACAAGAGCAGAACCGGGCGAATCACCAAACAGGGCTCCCCATATCTTCGCACTGCCCTTGTTGAAGCCGCCCAAGTGATCCCCAGAATGAAGAAAACCCGTTTGAACGTCTTTTTTCGCAAAAGGATTGTGCGCGCAGGATATCAAAAGGCCATTGTGGCAACGGCACACAAGATCCTGAAGTATGTATATATATTATGTCCTGAAAAACCAAACTCCATACCAGGAGAAATATTCAGCTAGTGCGTAACCCGAGATATCCCATGGCCCGATGATGAGGCCGGAAACTTGATTGGGACGCCGATTATCGTATGCATGATATTGTGACACCTGACAGGTGAACACGAATAGGTGTTTGGCGATGAACCCGCAGGGATAGAAAAGGATGCCCTCCCTGCGCAGACAGTTATGGTCTGGCTGCGGTCGGGTATCTAATTTAATATAATTTCTCCCTTGACAAATGCTTTTTCATAGGTGTGATATCATAAAAACCGGCTGCCAAGTCAAGATAATCCTAAATATAATTTTCGAAAAATTTTTTGGGCAGACCGGCGCTTAAATTT
>JASFPE010000162.1:0-10266 GCA_050116155.1 Desulfobacterales bacterium | reverse complement strand
GGCCGCTTCTTCTCCATATTCATTATTAATATATAAAATATAATTGTTTTGCAGATTCCACCAATTTTTTTGGAACATATCGATGAATTCAAGCAATTCGGCTTTCGACAGATTTGACAGCTTCTCTTTTTGTGACGGACTCAACGCCATGGGTCCTCCTCCTCCTCCTCAGCTAAAGGTTATTTAAATATAAATCCGAGTTTTGTTTCCCATATATAATTTACAAAACTCGGATTGATTTAATATTACTTTTTTTTGCATAATGAAATGGATTAAATCCCAAATCTCAAATTCCAAAGCTCAAATCCGATTCGGGTTTTAATTATTTGTGGGACACAATATTATTGATGATGTATATACACATCAAAAAGACAATTTGCAAATCAGAAATTTCCCAAACCATCCCATGGCGGTGGAAAAGACTAAGGAGGCGCAAATTATTTTACGTTGTGAAAAATATTGAGTCAGGCCGTAATTTGTGATTATGCTACATCTGGTAATTACAAATAAGAGTCCATTCGGATAAAAACTACTTAACAGGCCGTTTCACGAATCTCGGGGACGATGATGAATTTAAGAATTGGCGCGGATATCGGCGGAACGTTTACGGATCTCATACTGATCGATGATAGCGGAAAGACTTTCCAGGTCGGTAAAGTATTGACCACACCGGATCGACCGGATGACGCCGTATTGAAGGGGATTGAACAAGTACTGGCCGAGACCGGTGTCGATCCCGGTGATGTCTCGCATGTTGTGCACGGCACCACACTTCTGACCAATGCGTTGATCGAGCGCAAGGGCGCGCTCACGGCATTAATTACCACGGCTGGCTTCCGCGATGCCGTCGAGATCGCGCGCGAGCATCGTTTTGATATGTACGATCTTTACATGCGCAGACCGGAGCCATTGGCTCCCCGTTTCTTGCGTTTTGAGCTCGATGAACGCGTGCTTGCCGATGGCACGGTCCGCAAGTCTTTAAGCGATAGTGCTGTGCATGCCGTGATAGCGTCATTGAAGCATGAGAGGGTTGAAGCGGTTGCCGTGTCTCTGATTCATGCCTATGTCAACAACACTCATGAAAAGCAGGTGGCTGAAATTCTATCCCGGAAACTTCCTGACGTTGCCGTGACCATCTCAAGCGATCTCGTACCGGAGATTCGAGAATACGAGCGTACTTCGACAACCCTCGTCAATGTATATGTAAAAAAAATTGCCCAAAGCTACCTTCACCGACTCCAGCATCGATTAAATAAGGAAGCAGGTATTCCCGGTACACTCTTCGTGATGCAATCGAATGGCGGGGTGTGCGAGATCGATAAGGCGACGCAATATCCGGTACGGGTAGTAGAGTCAGGTCCGGCCGCCGGGGCACTGGCCGCCGCCCATTATGGCGCCCTGCTGGGCCACAAAGATTTACTCTCCTTTGATATGGGAGGCACGACAGCCAAAGCATGTATCATCACAGACAGAAATCCCGCAGTTACAGGTGAATTTGAGGTGGACCGCCAATACCAGTTTAAGAAAGGAAGTGGATTACCGGTTAAGGTGCCGGTGATTGAAATGATAGAGATCGGCACCGGAGGTGGCTCAATAGCAAGGGTTGACGCCATGCGACGCCTGCAGGTCGGCCCCGACAGCGCCGGTGCCCGGCCCGGCCCGGTCTCATATGGTCTCGGGGGAGACGAACCGACAGTTACCGATGCCGATCTCGTTTTGGGTTACCTGGATCCATCCTTTTTCCTGGGCGGTAGCATGCCTCTGAATGTGAACGACGCCTGCAGAGCGATTCAACATCAAATCGGCGAACGATTGAACCTCACCCTGATGGAAGCGGCCTGGGGTATCCACCAATTGGCCAATGAAAGTATGGCCTCTGCCGCGCGGATCCATGCCATTGAACGGGGCAAGGATGCGGGTAAATTCCCAATTTTTGCCTTTGGCGGCGCGGGGCCGGTGCATGCTTATGGAGTTGCCTGCATTTTGGGTAGCCCGCGAATAATCTATCCCCTCGGAGCGGGGGTTATGTCGGCCATCGGATTCATGACCGCGCCATTGAGTCTGGATTTTTCGAGGACTTTTCCAGGGACTTTGAATAATTTCGATTGGCATGCGGTTAATACAGTGCTCGGTGACATGGAGGCGGAAGGAAAATCTGCACTGAGCCAGATTATTGCAGAAGAACAGGTGTCGTTCCAACGTTACGCGGACATGCGCTATCGCAAACAGGGCCATGAAATACGTGTGCCGGTTCCAGGCGGTATGCTCGGTGATTCACGGCGCGAGGAACTTAAAACGAATTTCATGCAGGTGTATGCGTCACTTTACGGTCATACAATGCCCGAAACGCCCATAGACATAGTTTCATGGCGGGTGGTCGCCCAGGGACCTAAGCCACGTGTAACCTTGCCAAGGGCTAAGGAAGACACCTCAGGTGATGCGGAATTCGCCCGTAAAGGCACACGGTCGATCTACCTGCCCAAACAGCGAAACTCCGTTGAAATACCGGTTTACGACCGCTATGCGCTGGTTTTAGGCAACGTGCTTCAAGGACCTGCCATCATCGAAGAGCGGGAGTCGACGGTTGTTATCAATGGCCCGGGAAATATTAGAGTGGATGAATACCGGAATCTGATCGTCGATCTCCCTCAGCAGGGATATTAGAGAATTGTGCTTTAAAGGGCCAGGCTTTTATTTCACCCAACGGCGGTGGTGTCGGTCATTGGATTACCTATCTTCCAGTACCCCATCGCATTTGATATAGGAGATCAACCAGATGGATCAAATCACCCTGGATATTCTTTGGAACCGCTTGATTGCAACCGTAAACGAACAGGCTGCGGCATTGATGCGGTCATCATTCACTTCCATTGTTCGCGAAGCCGGCGACCTGTCGGCCGGTGTTTTCGATTGCCGTGGTCGCATGGTGGCGCAGGCTGTTACGGGCACACCCGGCCACATTAATTCGCTGGCAACCGGAATGATTCATATTCTTGAACGCTTTCCTACAGATTCGCTAGGGCCCGGCGATGTATTGATCACCAATGATCCCTGGAAAACAGCTTCTCAGCTCAACGATATCACCATCGCCACGCCGATCTTCACAGATCGTAAGCTGGTGGCGTTTCTTGTCAACTGCTGCCATGCTCTGGACATTGGCGGCCGCGGGTTATCCGCCGATTCCCGGTCCGTTTACGAAGAAGGTATGTTTATTCCGGTGATGAAACTTTACGACGCCGGCAAGCCGGTGGAAGCCATCTTTGAGCTTTTGAGGGCCAATGTCCGCACCCCGGAGGAAGTGCACGGCGATATCCACTCTCAGATTGTGGGAAACGAAGTCGGCGGCAAACAACTACTTGCTTTTTTAAAGGAGTTCAACCTGGAAGATATTGAAACCCTTGCCGACGAGATAATCGGCCGCACCGAGAAAGGTATGCGGGACCGCATCCGAGACCTGCCCGATGGAGAATATCGATTCGAACTCACCATTGATGGATTCGATTCACCGATTGTTATCAACACCCGCATCATCATTGATGGAGATGAAATAACAGTGGATTTTGACGGCTCTTCCGCAGCCGTGCCACAGGGGATCAATGTCTGCCTCAACTACACACGGGCATACACCACCTATGGAATCAAGTGTGTTATCTCGCCCGATATACCCAATAACGAAGGCAGTTTTAGACCGGTGTCCGTAGAGGCCCCTTCGGGCAGCATCCTCAATGCCAGGCATCCGTCTGCCGTGGGCGGACGACATCTTGTCGGGCATTTTCTTCCCTCGGCGGTGATGGGCGCATTTGCCCAGGCGTTGCCGGACCGCATCATGGCATCGGGTTTCGATGGCCTGTGGGACACTTACATCTCGGGCGTCGAACGAGGTACCGGGAAACATTTTAGTTTTACATGGTTTTCTGCCGGCGGTACCGGTGCCCTCAAGGGCCAGGACGGATTATCGGCCACAGCCTATCCCAGCGGTATCGCCGGTGTGCCGGTGGAAGTCATCGAAACATTGGCCCCCCTGGTGATCCGGAAACGTGAACTGCGATCCGACTCCGGTGGTCCCGGGACCTTTCGGGGCGGTCTCGGCCAGAGCATGGAAATCGAGGTGCTGAGTGATGAACCTTATATTTTCGCTGGATTGTACGAACGTCTCAACTTTCCCGCACCGGGTCTGCATGGTGGCAAGCAGGGGCAGACCGGACGACTGCTGACCAGCAACCGCGCTGAGCTTAAATCGAAAATGAGCTGCCGGTTGCCTCAAGATACCGTCGTGACTCTGGAGATGCCGGGCGGTGGCGGATTTGGGCCGCCCGTGCAGCGAGATCCCATGCAGGTGCTCAACGATGTACGCAATGGCTATGTGTCGCCAACATCCGCCAGGGAAGACTACGGGGTAGCCATCGATACAGATCGTTGGGAGATTGACGAATCAGCAACAAAAGAACTGCGATACAAAATGATGTTGTAGCAATCTTAATTTTAGCGCTTTAATATCACGCGTCGTGATATTGAGTTAGGAGAATTAACGCTCTTCATGTCTCTCAAGGAAACTGATCATGCATATGACAAAAGATGCTATCTTAATTGATGAAATGGATTCCGTGGCAGTTGTCATCAGGAAACTCACGAAGGGGCAGTCCATAAACATCAACGGGAAAAGTGTTACCGTGAAAGACGATATCCCTGTTCCGCACAAAATTGCTTTAAAGGAGATCAAAAGGGGCGACAGCATTTTTAAGTATGGCTATTCGATAGGCTTTGCAGCACAGGATATCAAAGAGGGTCAATGGGTTCATATTCATAATATAAAATCCGCTCTGACAGAATCCGTTTCGTATGAATACCATCCAAGTCGAGCTCCTGCCCTGCGTCCGTTGATTTCTAAGGATTTGACCTTCAATGGCTACAAGCGTGAAGACGGAGGCGTGGGTATACGGAATTACGTGTTTATTATCCCCACGGTGTTTTGTGTGAACAAACCCATCACGAGATTGGCCGAGATGGCAAATAGGGAGATGCCGCCTTCCGATAATTTCGATGGGTTTATTCCCTTTACTCATGAATGCGGATGTGCGGAGAGTGGCAAAAATCTATCCTATACACGATCTATCCTTGGCGGTATCTTGAAAAACCCTAACGCAGCGGGAGTTCTTGTCGTCAGTCTGGGGTGTGAAATTAACGACCTGGAATCCTTCAAGCCGACCCTCGGAGATTACGACCCTGGCCGTGTCAAGTTTATCGTTTGTCAGGATGTAGACGATGAATTCGAAGAATCGATGAAACTTTTGCGGGGACTGCATGAACGTGCCTTGAGCTGTAAAAGAGAACCCACCCCGATATCCAAGCTGATAATCGGCAGCAAATGCGGGGGATCGGACGCCTTTTCCGGTTTGACTGCAAATCCATTGGTCGGGGAGATTACTGATATTCTGACCGCTCAGGGAGGTACCTCGGTGATAACGGAAGTGCCGGAGATGTTCGGCGCCGAGCAGATCCTGATGGACCGGGCTGTCGATGAAAGCATATTTCACGACATTGTGAAATTGATTAACGATGGCAAAGCCTATTATATGAAATACGGTATAGAGGTATACAAGAATCCTTCTAAAGGGAATTATGCGGGCGGGCTCTCAACCCTTGAAGAAAAGTCCCTCGGATGCACGGAAAAAGGGGGAAAATCCAGGGTCACCGGTGTGATTCCTTTTGGCGAGCGGGTATCGGTCCCCGGGCTTAATCTTTTCGAAGCACCGGGACATGACCTGGTGTGCATTACCGGTATGGTAGCGGCGGGGTGTACGTTGATCATCTTTACAACCGGCCGCGGCACTCCGGGCGGGTTTGCAGCCCCGGTCCTGCGGGTTACCACCAACAGCGACATCTTCAACAGGAAACGGAAATGGAATGATTTCGATGCAGGGCGCCTGTTGAGCGGAACAGGTATGGAACAATTGACGGAAGAACTGCTCGAACTCATACTTAAAGTAGCCAACGGTGAAATCAGGACCAATACCGAAATCAACAACTACTTCGAAATGAGTATCTGGCGGGATGGCATCACCACTTAATGTCGTGTCCCAAGAATACATTAAAAAAGTAAAACAAGATATCCAAATATAGTTGCATCTTAAGAATAATAAATTTCAAGCTCCAAATCACAAATAACAAACAATATCCAAATTCCAAGCACCAATGACCGAAACATGAAATATTGTATTTATGAATTTTTTTTTAATTCCTCTTTCGATTCGATCTTCAGGATTAAAATTACCGCCAGACCGATAAGGGCACTGAAAAACAGCCAGACAAAATAATAACTTCCCATCCGGTCAAATACCCATCCGGCCGTGGTGGGTCCGATAATTCCTCCGCAGGCCCCGAAACCCATCATAATCCCCAGAAGTTTGCCGAAATTATATCTTCCGTAATACTCCCTCAGGAATGCCCCTCTCAAAACGGCAATGCCGCCGAATCCGTTTGAAAAAAAGAAAAGAAATATATAAATCATTCCGGCCGATTTAACATGGCCAAGGGCCAGCATTCCCAGTCCCATGAGGCTGTAAGATATGGCCATTATATACTTTTTTTCGAAGAGATCGCCAAGCCATCCAAACCCGAATCGACCGGTGATACTCAACAGCGGAATCCCTGCAGCCACTATGCCGGAGGTCATCCTCGAAATTTCTACTGTGCTTAAATAT
This sequence comes from Desulfobacterales bacterium, assembly GCA_050116155.1. Lineage (GTDB taxonomy): Bacteria > Desulfobacterota > Desulfobacteria > Desulfobacterales > JAHEIW01. The sequence goes on along the minus strand of JASFPE010000162.1, from coordinate 3,565 downwards.
GGCATGATATGCGTTACCACGGCCACGAGTACTATCAAACGGATCGTTTCTGCCAGGTTCACATACAGGAATGATTTTTTTTTCAAAATTTCTTTGAACCGGAAACGCTGAACGTGTGTCTGCCTCTGGGATAGATGCTTGCTCTTATCAGATTCTGCACTATCTGGTGCGTAATCGTCATCTTCAGGTTTATTACGCATCACAAAGGCTGCAGGAACGCCGATGATCCACATACCTATTCCAAGGATAATCGATGCCGTTCTCCAACCGAAAGCCGCGATCATCCAGACGATAACCGGAATGATCAGTCCGCTGGCCCCAAAGCCGGAGGCCGTCACCCCCATGGCTTTGCCAACATTTTTATCAAACCAGTTGGCGACGGCCGTCATCGTCACAACACTGGTGCATCCGCCGGCGCCAAAAGCAATAAGAATAAAGGCGCCGTAAAACATGGCAAGTGATTGCGTAAGCCCGAGCAGGATGATCCCAAATCCCAGGACGATGACACCGCTGAGCATCAACTTTCGGGAGCCAAATCGATCGACGAGAATACCGACAAACGGAGCCAGCAACCCCATTTCAAGTCCCCGCAGACTGGCGGCCAGTGAAATCTCGGTGTAACTCCAGCCAAACTCATTTGCCAGCGGTTCAATGAAAGCAGTAAAGCCGTAGAAAATAGTGCCGGCCACATAAAAGGCCACTATAAAGCTGGCCAGAACAATCCACCATCCATAATAAATTTGTTTCATTACGCAGGCCTGTAAAAAATTGGTTGAACACGAAGTATTAGAAAACGGCAGTGTAGCTCATTGATACAATTTTTTCAAATAACCAGAAGAGATTTTATGCGTTGAACCACGGATGCAACTCTGGATGTATTCGTATACCTGAATCGAAACCATCCGGAATTGGTTGATACAGTAGATGCGAGGTTAATTTGCGTCATGCCAAGAAAAATACTTAACAAATTTGAAATCTATTGACTGATCCTAATAAATGTTATACATTGTATAACATAATCGAAGGAGGGTTAAATGTTAGCGATTCGTTTAGACAAAGAACTTGAGCAGGAGTTAGATTTGCTTGCAAAATCTCGCGGCAGCAATCGCAGCGCAGTGGTTCGGGAGGCTATCATTCAATATTTGGAAAACAACGAGGATCTGCAACTCGCCAAAGAATCCTTATCCAACATGAGTAGCACCAAATCACTGAAACTGTTGAGGAAAGAGCTTGGGTTGGACAGTTAGAATCAGCGATATTGCAGAGCGGCAATTACGAAAACTTGATCGGCCTGTTCAAAAACGCATTCTCGATTGGCTAAACGACAGGATTGAAGGTTGTAAGAATCCGCGGCATTTTGGGGAGCCGTTAAAAGGAGACCATTCCGGTTTCTGGCGATATCGCGTTGGAGATTTTCGTATCCTGTGCGACATCCAAGATCAAAAGATAGTGGTTTTGGTTCTTGCGGTCGGGCATCGTGACAAAGAAGCAGGTGCCGTTGCTTGCACGCAATCCCTTGTTGAGCGGGAACAGGAACGGTGTATACCAGATGGCATCCGCAACCAATCCATAGCTCACCACGCGAAACAGGATTTTCAATATAAGTATCAAAGTTCCTCCATGAATCGAATGTCTTTGTTCTCCAGAATGGGGCTTTTGTTTTCACCGGTTCCATATAAGCCGGCATGGACCATGGCGGTAGCCAGATCTTCAGAAGAGATGCCGATATTGGGATAGATCCGGCGCAGCAGGGGGTATAAAAACCGGGATATGGTGTACATGAGGTTGGGCTCCCTGCGCGGCGTGACAGGGTAAATATACCCGGGCCGGAAGATGTGAACGCGGGGAAAACCCATTTCCAGCAGGACCTTCTCAGCCGCCCCTTTGTAACGCGCAAACGCCATACGGCTGCTTTCGGTCTGGTCGGCTCCCTTGCCGCTCAGAAAGCAGAAGGCGACCTGGGGGCTCGCCCTGTGGAGGGATGTCGCAAACGCCAGGGTGTAATCCACGGTTATTTGACGAAAAAAATCATCAGGGACCGCACCGGTATAGACGCCCAGACAGTACAGAGCCACATCCTGATTTTCCAGCGTATCCTCTATTGCGGAATAATCGGTAAAATCATCGATGATCACCTCACGCAGTCTGGCATCATTGATTCCGGTACGACTGCGCCCGAGCACCGTCACCAGGGAAACATCCGGGTTTTCGAGGCAGATTCGAAGCGCACACCCGCCGACCATACCGGTGGCACCGGTTATGATAACCCGCTTTTCACTCATCTTTCATTTCTCCCGTGGTTGATTTTATCCTCGACTGGAATATTCCATCGCTTGTTCCCACCATCTTGCAGCGGGTAAGCTCATACCGTATACGGTGGTTTCACCAACAACCGGTGTCGCGATCTTGACATTTTTTGAGTTGGCTGCGGCTGTTAAACGCACCATCGGTTCATACCAGGGATGTAGCGCAAGGTTAAACGTGCCCCAGTGAATCGGGTGTAAAACATTTCCTTTCAGATCCAGGTGTGCCTGAACGGTTTGCTCGGGAAACATGTGCACTTTCGGCCACGATTTGCCGTACGCCCCGCAGTCAATAAATGTCATGTCAAAGGGACCATAGGTATCGCCAATTTTTTTAAAGCCTCCGAAGTAACCCGAATCTCCACTAAAAAATAGGTTGTGAAATGGCGTCTTGATGACCCATGAGGCCCACAGCGTCTTATTGCGGTCGAAGATACCACGTCCTGAAAAATGCTGAGCCGGCGTTGCAGCTATCATCAATTTTTGATCGAGCCGGTATTCCTGCCACCAGTCCAGCTCGACGATTTTATCCCGGGGTACCCCCCAGTCTACAAGCTGAGCACCGACCGCCAGGGGGACGATAAACTTTTTTGACTTTTTAATTAAATGATGCACGGAAAACTTGTTGAGATGGTCGTAGTGATCGTGAGAAATAATGACGGCGTCTATTTTCGGAATCTGCTGGATGTCCAGGGGCACATCACCGTTAAAACGGGTCGGGCCAAATACTGAAATGCGCTTTTCAAACACCGGATCAGCCAGAATTTTGTACCCGTCAATGTTGATCATTAAGGATGAATGGCCCAGCCATGTGACGTTTAATTGATCACTCCCCTGGGTGTTGAAGTGTGACAAATCCACCTGTCTGACGGGCAGTTCTGTTTCCGGTGTCCTATCATTTCTGGTAAAAAGAAACTCCCACGTGGTCGAAACATAGTCTGTGAAAGACATATTCAGTGCATTTCCCATATCGTTAAACTTTCCGTCTTTATATTGTGGCGAATTCTCTATTTTACCCGGCAGGGTAGGATCGGAATTAATCGCCACCGGGGTATCGATGTTGATACACTGCAAAATGGCAATTCCGGTGATGATGCCAATGATGATCTTTAGTTTCATTCGATTTTACGTTTCTCTATTTATTCAAGAGCTTATAAATGAATGTTCATTTATAAATAAAATAAAATTTTTTATAACTTTATAGCATCCCAGGCTAACGTGAATGCTGTTTCAATATTTTCCTCGTTCAGTTCAAAGTCCTG
>JASFPE010000161.1:0-10343 GCA_050116155.1 Desulfobacterales bacterium | reverse complement strand
TTCAGAAGTAAAAAACCCATTTATTGGTGTTTTACCTGTCAGACTGCGCTGGCAGAAGCCGAGATTGAATATCATGATGAATCCACCCATTCCATTTTTGTAAAATTCCCGATGATAGACGATCTTCGTCAGGCATACCCGGAGTTAAGCGGCAAAAAGGTGTCGGTGGCTATCTGGACCACAACACCCTGGACCTTGCCGGCCAATTTGGCGATCGCCTTCCATCCGGATTTCGAATATGTGGCCGTTGATATCGGCAATAACGAAGCTCTCATCCTCGCGCGTGAGCTTGTGGATTATTGCATGCAAACATTTGGGATTTCGGATTATTCAATTCTTGTCGAAATCGAAGCTAAAAGCCTTGAGAGAAAGCGCAGCCGACACCCCCTCTATGATCGGGAGTCCATCCTCATCCTCGGCGATCACGTCACTCTGGATGCCGGCACCGGTTGCGTACACACAGCCCCCGGACACGGTCGCGAGGACTATGAAGTGGGCTTGGAGTACGAGCTGGACGTTTATTCGCCGGTCGACCATAAAGGATGTTTTACCGATGATATCGAATTTTTTAAAGGTCAATTTGTTTTTGATGCCAATGAGAATGTCAATGCGAAATTGAAAGAAAAAGGTGTCTTGCTGGCCGAGGGAACGTTCGAGCATTCCTATCCTCACTGCTGGCGGTGCAAAAAACCGGTAATTTTCAGGGCGACTCCCCAATGGTTCATTTCCATGGATAAGACCGGATTGCGCCAGAAATCCCTGGAAGCCATCGATGCGGTTGAATGGATACCGGCCTGGGGAAGGGATCGAATTTATGGCATGATTGAAAATCGCCCGGACTGGTGTGTTTCCCGCCAGCGTGCCTGGGGCGTACCGATTACGGTATTTTATTGTGAAAAATGCGGAAAGCTGCTGCAAGACCAGCAGGTGATGGAAAATGTTTATGCACTTTTTGAAACACATGGTGCCGACATTTGGTTTGAAAAGGAGGTTGCGGACTTTCTGCCGGAGGGCACCGTATGCCAGAGCTGCGGCAACGAAACTTTTGAAAAGGAAAATGACATTCTGGATGTCTGGTTTGACTCTGGCGTGAGCCATGCGGCCGTGCTTGAACCACGACCGGAATTAAGATGGCCGGCCGATCTTTACCTAGAGGGCAGCGACCAGCATCGTGGCTGGTTTCACAGTGCCCTGTTGACCGCCGTGGGCACCAGAAACCAGGCGCCGTACAAGGCAGTGCTGACCCATGGTTTTGTGGTGGACGCCGAAGGGCGCAAGATGTCCAAGTCGCTGGGAAATTTTATTGCACCCAATGAGGTCATTGAAAAATACGGTGCTGAGATCCTGCGGTTGTGGGTATCCGCCACGGATTATCGAGAAGACATCCGCATTTCGGATAATATCTTAAAACAATTGAGCGATGCGTACCGCAGAATAAGAAATACGAGTCGATTCATGCTTGGCAATTTATTTGATTACAACCCGAAAACAGATGCGCTTCCGTATGAATCCATGCTGGAGCTCGACAAGTTTGCGTTGCACAAACTCCAGGGATTGGTGGCAAAGACCCTTAAAGCCTATGACGCTTATGAATACCATACAATCTACCATTCCCTGCATAATTATTGTACGTTGGATCTCTCTTCCTTTTATCTGGATATACTCAAAGACAGACTTTATACGTCACCACCGAAGTCAGAGGCCAGAAGAAGTGCACAGACCGTCATGTATATTGTCCTGGATACGCTCGTAAAGTTGATGGCGCCATTATTGCCGTTTACAGCCGAAGAAATCTGGGAGCATATGCCGGATCAGGGCCAAAACGCGTCCAGTGTCCATTTGACCCAGCTTCCCGAGCCAACCCCGGAATTTGAAGATGAAGATCTTGCTCAAAAATGGGAACAGGTGCTTATGGTTCGCGGAGAGGTAACCAAAGCCCTGGAGGAAGCACGCAACAAAAAACTTGTCGGCCATCCATTGGACGCTGCGGTGACGATAGCGGCCAAAGAAACGCTTTACAACACCATGTTACCCCATGCAGATGATTTGCGTTACATTTTTATTGTTTCTGAGGCCGAGTTGCTAAAAGACAAAGAGCTGGAGGGTGCCTTTGTTAGCAAAGATGTCGAAGGGCTGTCTATCAAAGTTGAAAAAGCTTCAGGAGAAAAGTGTGAACGCTGCTGGGTCCATGATACGTCTGTGGGAACAAATGCTAAGCATCCGACGATTTGCAGCAGGTGTCAAGATGCGCTCGCAAAAATAGTCTAATTTCCATCCCATACATATAAAAGCATATGCTGAAGAATAAATACATTAGGTTGGCCGTCATTGGTGGATGCGTTGTCATCGTTGATCAGATCACCAAATTGTTAATTTTAAGGCATTTACCGTTTAATCAAAACATTACGGTTATTGCCGGATTTTTCGACATCGTCCACATTAACAACCCGGGAGGCGCTTTTGGCTTACTGGCGAGTCTGAGCCCGCAGTGGCGCACGATTATCTTTCTGTTTATTTCATCATTGGCCGTTGGCTTGATCTTTTACTTCTATATAAAAACCCCGCAGAGCCATCCCTGGCTGGCCGCCGGATTTGCATTGATTTTTGGTGGTGCGATCGGAAACCTAATTGATCGTCTTCGGTTTGGTTTTGTCATCGACTTCCTCGATTTTTACATTGCCAAATACCATTGGCCGGCATTTAATATTGCCGATAGTGCCATTACCGTGGGATTGGCCATTTTTGTGATTCATATCGTATTAAGGAAAATGCCAGACTAGTCGTTTCGGAATGCGGAAGTTGGAATGCGGAATGCGGAAGCTGGAAACCAGAATTCGGAATATGGAATGCGGAATGGAGAAAAATAGAATGGAATCAAAAGATATAGAGATTCAGGGATTCAGGGCTTTAGGAGCCAAAATCCGGGACTAATCCTTATATTTAATTCCTAAAGTAACATGGCTTTCATTCCGAAATCTGACATCGAAAGGACTTGCCCCCTGTATCCTTACTTTTTTCTAATTCCGCATTCCGCATTCCGAATTTGTCGGGCTCTGAACCTTTGACCCTTAAAATTTTAAACCAGGGGTATGCAGCTATCAACCCTAAACCCACATCATGCCCGAAATAAATTATAAAAAGCTGAAAAGCTACCTAGACGAACTGAAGACCGCGTCAGATACCCAAATCGCACCGGTTTATCTCATCCATGGAGAAGAGATGCTGGTGAAAAGTGTCTTTAATGAGCTGTTAGATTTCCTGGTTCCTGCTGCCTCACGAAGTTTGAACTATGAGCCGGTGGATGGAACCACGGAGAACATCCGTGACGTGATCGAACGCATCAACACATTTTCATTGATGCCCGGTGCTAAAGTGATTGCGGTTCAAGATTCAAAGATATTTTCTTCCAGACAGGATAAAGTCAAACTGTTGGAAAATGCCAAAAATAACTATGATAATAGTAATCTGAGAAAAGCAGCGACAGATTTTTTGAGTTTACTGGGTCATTTGAATTTATCTCTTGATGATGTCGCTGACGCAAATCGCAGCAAAACCCTGGCAATGGCTTCCGAACATCTGTCCGATGACGCCTGGCTGGATGATATCATCGAGCATTGCCGGGAGTATGATCTGAACATTCCGGTAGCTGAAGATGATTGTGCCGTATTGCAAAATGCGGTTGAAAAAGGGTTTCCCAAAAACAACCACTTAATTATTACCGCAGAATTTGCAGATAAACGACGGGGTTTATTCAAAGCCATTGCCCAGACCGGATTTATCATCGATTGCTCGGTACCAAGAGGTGAACGGCGGGCCGATAAAATGGCTCAGGAAGATGTTTTGCGGGAAAGAATGTCCGCGATGCTGAAAGCATCCGGAAAACAAATGGATAAAGCGGCGTATGCGGCGTTGTACGACTTGACGGGTTTTGATTTGCGAACTTTTTCCAATAATATGGAAAAATTGATTGCCTATGTTGGTGATCATCCTACGATAACGGTGAATGATGTTGAAGCTGTATTAGAAAGAACCAAAAAAGATCCAATATTTGATTTGACCAATGCTGTCTCTGATCGCAGCATCGAATCAGCACTATTTTATCTGGATTCTCTTCTCGCCGTCGGCTTTCATCCCCTTCAGGTGCTTGCCGCTATTACCAATCAGATTCGAAAATTGTTGCTGGTCAAGGATTTTGTTGAGAGCCCTACGGGTAGCAACTGGTATGCAGGATGTTCGTATAACCGCTTCCAAAACAGGGTAATTCCGGAAATCATATCCCGTGACAAAGAAATATTAGCTCAAATTGACAGTTGGGAACAGGCGATTTCAAATGAAGCTAATTCCGATAATAAAAGAAAGACGAAAAAAGGCAGAAAGAAAGCGGTTACCGATTTGTTAATTGCCAGAAATCCAAAAAACGCCTATCCGGTTTATCAGATGTTTTTGAAATCGGAGGGCTTTACCAGGGATGATTTGATCGATGCGATTGAATTGCTCAACCAAACAGACCTCCAGCTCAAATCTAGCGGTCATAATGCGATATTGGTATTAGAAAAGGCCTTATTGGGAATCTGTCAGCCAAAGCCCAGCAGGTAGTATCGTGTCTTATATGTAATTTGCAAAACTCAAATTGATTTTATAATACTTTGTTTCTCAGAATGAAAAGGGTTAAATCCCAAATCTCAAATTCCAAATTACAAATAAATCCCAATGACCAAAATTCAAAATCTCAAACGTTTTGGTCATTGAATATTGGAATTTGGAATTTATTTGTTATTTGGGTACTGTAATTTGGTGCTTGGAATTTTCTAAATTCAATGATTAACCATAATTAGAGAGTTTTCTCGTCACTCTATCGCTTCGAAATCGTTATGGGTTTTTTAAAACAGCAGGAAGAACGTCTGGCAATCCGATTTTTAAACTGGCAATACCAGAAATTGGGCAAACCGACACCCCCTGCGGCCGAACTCAGGCGTCAGGCAACAACTATTGTAGATGAAGCCCACCGGATCGCCCGGGAAAGGGGACAGAATGTGATCTCTATCATGAAGGCGCTGATCAGAGATTTGAGAAAATAGCACCTTGACTTGACTTTTTCGTTTGAAAGATTTTATTAAGTACCTAACTCGGGCAAGTCCGCCAGAAATATGGCGGACTTGCCCGGGATTGAAGATTGAAAATTGAATATTTGTGGTGTCGCTGTGCTGCGCCAGTTTAAATTTTATTTTAAATATTAAATATTCAATCGAAAATATTCAATTATTGGGAAAATATCCCAATAAAAGTTTTGGCACAAAACGCACATAAGTATAAGGACCAACTTTTAACGATATAGGGAGGACATCCAAAATGGAGGACGTTTGGGCTGAAAAACTAACCTGTGCAACCCATTGTCATCGGTGCAGCCAGAATTTAGGGCCTAAAGATAAGCGCATATTGTCTGTTTATGATCATGAGGCCATATGCATGGATTGCAAAAATGATGAGGAAAAAAGACCGGACTATGAAGACATATCCAAGCAGATGATCGGCCAGTGTTTAATCGATACCGAAGTACAATGGGGAGATCCGGAAGGGTACTGTTTCCACCATTTCTACCCGTTTACATGCTGATATGGATGATTGATAGTTATCGATTCAAGATTTAAATAATACGTCGATTGAATTATATATTACTTGATTCTAGGCCTTGAAGATAGCTACTGTATTGTGGGGAATTGCTGTCGTACAAGGCCTTACTTTTTTTCGATGGAGGAGATCATATGAAAAAGGAAAAACTGGGTCCGGAGACATTATTATATCCAATGCCGGCGGTACTGGTGGGTGCCCTGGTGGATGATAAACCTAATTTTATGACGGCTGCCTGGTGTGGCATCGCTGCTTCAACGCCGCCGTCTATTTCTGTTGCAATTCGTCCGGCGCGGTATACGCTTGATGGAATCAAGGCCACCGGTACGTTTTCGATCAATGTGCCTACAACAGATCATGTCCAAAAGGTGGATTATTGCGGTATCTATTCCGGTCACAAACAAGATAAGTCCCATGTCTTTGATGTGCATTACGGTGACCTTCAAACCGCACCACTGATAAAGGAATGCCCGGTAAACCTTGAATGTGAAGTGATTCATCAATTAGACCTTAACAGTCACATTTTGTTGATAGGTAAAATCCTGCAAACCTATGTCATGGCGGATTGCCTCAGCGACGGCAAACCGGATGCGATAAAAATAAATCCCCTGATATATTCTACCGGTTCACAGCAATACCATCAGTTAGGAAAGGTTGTCGGAAAGGCTTTTTCTATCGGTAAAAAATAAAAAAACCTTTCGACGGAATTCGTAATGTTTTTTCATTACTTCCGACATTTATTAAGAGAGGGAATTCCATTGTATCTTGCCCAAAAAACAATTCGGGGCAGGCCACATTACTTTATTCGCCAATCCTACCGGAAAGACGATGCTTTTTTAAGCCGTGACCTATTTGATTTGGGCACCAACCCGACGAAGTATATTGTTTATCCGGGCGGAAATGCCTTCTACATCGATGAAATTGTCACCAATCATCTTGATGCCAAAGGCGTCCAGGTAAATGATGCGCAACTGGAAGATATTTTCTGGCAATTTTTGAGACCTGACATCCAACAGGTATTGGAGCCCTTTCGTCGGAGAGAAAAAATATCAAAAGCCAGCCAAGGGGCAAAAGAAGAAGATAATATTATCGCGCTGCATCACCTTTTCGATAAACGCAGAATCTATTTTTTAAGATTTGGCCGCATGGATCAGCGCAATCTTGGTCGTTTGCCGGCCAGACTGTTTCGCATGCTTGACCATAAGTCCAGAGATGAGATCGAACAACAATTTATTGAAATGGAAACGGTATTGAAGCCTTCTGAATATAAGGCCTATACCTATACTATTTTCAATTTACAGCATTTTTTCACCGAATGGTTTGCCAAAGAAACTCCGCAGATGCTGGATCAACAAAAAGTTGATGAATATTTTCTCGACCAAATTTGTGTGCTCAACCAGGACAAGGTATTCTGGTTCGGCACTGATACGGGGGATCGATTGCATGATTACTTAACCCGCTATCTGGTTATGTATTTTGATTACGAATATACTCCCAGGTCTTTTGTCGAAGAGTATATCCGGAATTTTATCAACAACCGCAGAGATTATCGTTCACCGTTTCCAACCGGCTCTGCTTTTTTAGATGAGGCCAGTTCCATTTTTGGCGAATCCAAAGCAGCCCTCAAGGAAATGAACCGGCGGAATCTCGCGCGCCTTTACCGTCGCCGGGCCCAAAGGTTTCATCCAGACAAAGGCGGTGACCATGAAAAATTTGTGAAGTTAACCCGGGCCTATCATGCATTGCTGAAAACTAAAAAATGATGAATTCGCAATAATGCGATTAAAATATTGCCTCTATATCTCGATCTTACCCGTGCTCATTTGTAGCCAGGGGTGCGCCACATGGGGTTCCCGGCAATTTGTAGCGGAATCCGGGCGTCCGTCAGAATATCAACGCTTTTTTGATGAATTGGATAAAGTGGTCGATGAGGCCGATGTGCGGAATGCCTCTGTCTTTTCGATATCCGGATTTCCATATCTGCGTGTCAATCGTTTTTTAGCATCATTCAAAGACCAATTGACCAGTGATCCTCAAAAAGAACAGTGGATTCGGTGGATGCAACGGCTCGATCTGGAGGCGCGCAAAAAAGAAATCTCTAATCTGCCATCAAAGCACTTCAAAAACCTATCCACCCGTTTCGGCGAGCCCCTGGATCGCGATAGCCTCTACCATCGGGTGACGATTTATTCGGATCAGGTGTTAAAGCATGATCAAGGCCATCCTCGTTTTATTCCTAGCTTGCAGAACGCTATCGTTATACCGGATGAATACTCCACCCTCATGAGGGTCATCGGCATCTATCCGTTGACATCACTTCCGGTGACCGTGGTTACCCATAGCGTCTACGACGATATCGCTGCCTGGCATCAGCTCCCCAGGAATGAGCTCGAGACGCTGGGAAAGTTGCGCGGGTATGGTCCCTCCCACCCCACACCGTATTCGCAGGATCGTATTCGTGCTATTCTGAAACGATCTCAACAAAATCCCCTAGGCATCCCGTTGCCGTCCGAATCTGAGGGCCAAATTCTGCTGAGCACGTTTGCACCGCTGTTGTTTCAGGATGTGGCCGCCGATTATGATGAAATCGGTGAAGTAGTGTGGCAAGATGATCGGGTTGCGGTTAATTCTGGCTTACCCACGGTGTATTATTATTTTTCGCATGCGCGATTTAAAACTAACCCCGTATTGCAAATTAATTATTCGGTGTGGTATGCAGCCAGGCAGGGACCAAACTCACCCTGGATTGAGCGGGGGCCGCTGGACGGATTAACCATACGCATTAGCCTGGATTCTGAGGGGCGACCGTTTATGCTCGATATCATGAATAATTGCGGATGTTATCATTTATTTGTTCCCCCGAAAAACCGGATTCAGCGGGTCTTGCCTTCCCCACTGGCCATTGATGCATTCATCCCCCGCTGGATGCCTGAGTCTTTTCCGCAACATCGCCTGAGTTTGCGGATCAATTCAGGCTGGCACCAGGTGGATAATATCGCCACCGCCAGGACCATCTCCGAGTTTATCCCTTATCGGATGAAGCCATATGATGAGCTTGAAATGCTGCCCCATGGTGACGCAGCACACGCAAGCATTTTTAATTCCAGCGGCATTGCCAAAAATACCGGACGCATCGAGCCGCTGATCTTTTTCCCAATGGGGATACCGGAAGTCGGCAGCATGCGCCAACGCGGACATCATGCCATCAAACTCGTGGGCCGCGCCTACTTTGATGATCCCGATCTTTTTAACCAAAACTTTGAATTTGAGAAATGACAATCTCATAAAAAGTCAGAAAGGCAAACTTTTTACGAGTGTGTTTAATGTTTGGTATTTGGTGTTTAGCATTCTAACGTGCCGATATAGCATCATATATTTTATACGTCCTAATAAACACCAAACATGAAACATCAAATCCCACACGGCGGGAATGAATTTGACTTTTTTACGAATTCATCAGTAAAATAACGTGAGAATTTCTTGTACTATTTTTGCGCAACAGGATGGATTGACAAATGATGGAAGACAACACTCATATTTACCAGCGACTCTTAGATAATCTGAATGAGGGTGTATATCTGCTGGATAGGGATCGAAGAATTACCTATTGGAACAAAGGTGCCGAAAAATTGACCGGCTATACCAGATCTGAAGTCCTCGGGAAAAGCTGCCACGATACGATACATCTACATCTTGATGAGATGGGCAATAATATTTGTGATATGGATTGTCCGGTGCTCAAGACAATCTCAGATGGAATCACGCGTGAATTAGAGATCTTCCTGCATCATCGAGAAGGCCATCGTGTTCCGATCCAGGTTCGTGTCGTACCGCTATGGGGTTCGGATCGTCATATCATCGGAGCGGCGGAGATTCTTACCGATAATTTGCCAAATGCCACCTTAAAACGACGAATTGAATACCTTCAAAAACAATCCCTCCTCGATCCGCTCACCCAGGTGCTTAATCGACGCGGGATCGAGATGAACCTGACTTCTCGCCTGGAGGAAATGAAGCGCTATGGGCTGAGCTTCGGTTTATTATTTGTTGATGTGGATCGATTTAAGGATATCAATGACGACTACGGCCACGTGACAGGTGACGAAGTGTTGAAGATGGTATCCAAGACCCTTTTCAACAGCATTAGACCCTTTGATGTCCTCGGTCGTTGGGGTGGCGAAGAATTTATTGTAATCATCACTAATGTAACCAAAGATACACTATCTGCTATTGCGGAACGTTGTCGTTTCCTGGTGGAGCACTCCGGACTACCGCTTAAGTTTGGATCAGCCAGTGTAACTGTGTCCATTGGTGCGACGCTGTCACAACCAAGTGACGATATCCAGTGCCTGATCGAACGGGCGGATCAACTGATGTATCGCAGCAAAAAATTTGGGCGAAATTGTGTGACAACCGATATAGAATAATTTACCAAAAATAAAGCCTCGCAATTTTTCTCCGATCGAAATTCGGTAAAAAAAATGAAAAAAAATATCGGTATGATTTTGATGCGCCCGTTGACCGTCGGGGAACCGCCAGTATGAAGTGGGATAAATGCAAGGGAAGAGATATTATTCCACTCTGGGTGGCCGATTCAGTTGAGTTTGATTTTGTTTCTCGCTTTTTTGCGCCTGCATTCGGGATAAACGAAGACCCAGTAACCGGTTCCGCCCATTGTTGCCTGGGGCCTTTCTGGCAAAAAAAGCTTGGGCAAA
>JASFPE010000160.1:0-10418 GCA_050116155.1 Desulfobacterales bacterium | reverse complement strand
GGGGCTGCATTCCATTCGAGCCAGCGATAGCTGCCGTCTTTGCATTGGTAGCGATTTTCGAACTGGATGACTTTTCCCTGCGACATCAGAGTGGAAATCGCCTCCTGGGTCCGCACCAAATCGTCAGGGTGCACAAAGTCAAGAAACCTGTGTGCCATGAATTCTTGCCGGCTGTAACCAAGGATAACTTCCCAGGCGGGGTTCAGACGCAGGAAATAGCCGCCAGTGTTGGCGATGCACAATAAATCTAGCGAAACGTTGAAGAATTGATCCAGCTCCCCGGTTTTCTGGCGCAGCGACTCCTCGGCCGATTGCTTGCGGCGTTTCTGCACTAACAGTCCGACGATCAGAAACGACTGTGCCATTATGAAAACCAGCGCGCCGATAATGTAGTACTTAAAGTCCCAGAAAGTCAGTTCTTTGTTTAGAACGATACTCCCCGCGGGCAAATTGCCTTCATCCAAATCCCAATGCCTGAGCTGACGCCAATCGAACATCGCCAATGGCGGCACTTCCAGGACCGCCGGAATTTGCTCGGCAGTTTTCGTTCCTCTGAGAATTTCCAGCACCAGTTCACCGGCCCTGGTTCCAACATGCTCGAAACTGATCACAGAGCCGCCCACAATACCGTGGCCGATTAGCATGTCGAACAGTCCAAAGACCGGAGCTTTGGAGACACGCCCGAGTTGTCCGGTCACATCTTTCATGTTGTAGAGCTTGCCATTCACATCGTTGGCAAACGTCGTAGTGAATACAATACTACCGGCAGGTGCGTGCGAGACCATAACCAGGATTTCCTCCAGAGTCATGTCGCTCAAGTAGTGAAACTCCAGACGGTCCTCCAATTGCTTAAATGCTTGACGCGTAGAATCTTCAAGCCACTTATCTATCATGTGAGCGCCACTCACGATATAAACACGCTTCGTTTTGGGGAGCATTGTCAGCGCGATATCGAGCGTTCCAGTTAAATCCGGGACGATGAATTGCCGGATAAACCGACGGCTCGTGGCCGGCATTTCGAATCCAATCGGCAGGTAAAGGGCCAGAACAGGAGCGTCGGGAAAAATGGTCCGGCCTTCATTCAGCATGAATTGCAGGGCCTCAGGGTACATCGTGATGATTACATCGATATTTCGCCGACCGTAGCGCAGCCGCAACAGCTCAGCGAAATGTCTTCTGTGCTCAGTGCCGGGGTTGCGCCGCAGGTCCATAAACTCGTAGAATTGTTTTCTGATCGAAATGCCACCGGATTCCAGCGCCGCGTACAAGGCCTTGTCTGTTTTTATGGAAAAGGGCGCCGTGGATTCGACGGAGTGCAGGACGAGGACGTTCTTATTTTGTAGCGTATTTTCAAACTGGTTCTGAGAGAGGGCCGGGTTGACCATAGGTCCAGAAGCGATCAAAATGATGGTAAATAGAGGACAACACAAGGTTATCCATCTGATTCTGCAAGCAAACGGCATCACCTACTCCGTTTTTCATACAGGGCGCGTCGCAGTAAGTGTTTTGCACGTGTACCTCGTGCACTTTGTAGCCACCGACTGTCGGAATCCGTCTTTCGCACAACAGACGCCATGCAGGCTTCTACCTAACTGGTCTGAAAAAAGCAAGATCGGTTTTTACGAATGCGCGAGTGCGGGTCGCCCATTAAAGGGCAGGTCAGGCCGCGGTAACTTATTGATAATTTGATCAAAAATTGAAAATCAGATCGCTTTTTCAAGCTTAAACAATCGATTTTGGGGGCAAATTTGTCTGCTAAATAAATCAGGTGTCGGGGAGTTTTTATGTCATGCCGGACTTGATCCGGCATCCAGAATTCTAATTTGCTGAAAATGCACTGGATAGCGCTAAAGCTTCACTTCGTGCCCGGGTCAAGCCCGGAATGACGAAAACAGAATTGAGCGCAATCTCTCAAGCCCCGACACGGTTTTTCTTACAAAAATGACAAGCATTTGCGTTGAAAACTCCCCGACTCCTCAAATAATTAGTGCTTTCCAAAGGAAGGCACTAATTAAGGTTAATGCATTTATCCATTTTATGCAAGATTCAGGTAATAATCAATGGACGAGAAGCCTATGGGCAAGAAGCCTGTGCTGATTTACGATGATATATTTTCCTGGGAAGGCTGGGGGGGCGAGTTGCGCTTGGCCAGTGGTGAATGCAGGCTTCGTATTTTTGACCTTGAAAAGGAACGTTCCGAAGGCCTGGCACACTTATGGCCGATTGTCGTCATTGTGTCTGATGTTTCTGAAAGCCGGATGTCTGTGAGAAGTTGTACCGGCCATATTGCCACACGGGTGACAAAGCAGTTCAATATTGAACCGCATCGCATGCTCTATATTGAGTATTATCCCCAGACAGTCTATGGCGATCAAAAACAGCATATTATCCCCGAAAAATATGATGCGGTTGATTTTAAATGGCATGAGGGCAGGGCGATTGAGCCGCGCTGGCGCACTTTAAAGCCGCCCTTGTTGGATGTGATCAAAGAGATCGTGCAGAAAATGACAATGCCTGGGGTTGGTTAACCGCTTATTCTTGCGTTTGATTCTGAAGCGCAGCGGCAGCTTCTTCCTCTAAGCGTCTTACTTCCTCTGCCGCTTGTAGGGCCTGTTCGTTGGCTTCTTTGGCTATATTCTGAGCCGTCTGTGCCTGTGCTTTTATTTTTTCTATCTTATTCTTAAACTGTTTGCGTTTCTCTTTGGTTGAGCCCAATCTTCGAACATATGCCTCGGCGTCTTCGGTGATCTTATTTGCGCGGATCGTGGCTTCCTTGGCCCGCTTGTCGGCTTCTCGGACTTTTCGTTTTGCCGCTTCAATTTCCTGTTGTTTAATTTCTTTTAGCTGCTGACTTGTGCGGGCATCTTCCTGTTGGCGCTCCGCTTGCATTTCTTCTGCGGTTTTTTTCTTATACTGAATGACATCTTTTATCTTTGCCTGTTGAGGTGGAGGCGTATCGGTAATGTGTAAATTACCGTCGGCATCCGTCCAAGTGTATACCTGGCCGGCCGCCACTTCAATATTTATCATATGGATTAAGACAATGGCAATTACCAGGCCGATGGTTTTCATGATCCCCTCTCGGAAAATCTGTTGAATTTAAGTGTAATGAATTCGAAAAGCCGAATTCATTACGTGTTTGGTGTTTGGTATTTTAGGTTTGAAAAAACGTATGACGCAAGAAATATCTGACCCTATATCGGCATCTAAGAATGTCAAACACCAAACTCTAATTACAGTATATTGATAATTCTAAAAGGTGTCAAACGACAGTCTGAGTCGCCGGTATTAGTTGAATTTGGCTGATCAACACGCCCTGCCCACAAAAAAGGAATTCTATCGGTCTATTGCATCCAAAACGCTTGCAAATCTTCGGCAAGCTGTTGATGATTTATGGCTTGAATCGGCCGCCAATGTTCTGGAAGCAAGGATCTATAGCGAGCCGTGGCGTAGCGTTGATCGATTAACAGGACCACACCGCGGTCTTCTTCGGTTCGAATTACGCGTCCGGCGGCCTGGAGCACGCGATTGATACCCGGATAAAGGTACGCAAATTCAAAGCCGGCATTAAAAAATTTTTCAAAATAATGCCGGATGAGCTCGTTTTCCAATGAAATGGCCGGTAATCCGACGCCCACGACAGCGGCACCACTGAGTCGATTGCCAACCAGGTCAATACCCTCGCCGAAAATACCCCCCATGACTGCAAATCCCACCAGAGTTTCCGGGTTTTGCTGTGCGAAACGTTCCAGAAATGCATCCCGCTCAGATTCAGACATGCCGGGGGTTTGGATAATTGTATCTATTTGAGAACACTCGGCCTGAAACAAATCATATACCATCAACATGTATTCATAGGATGGAAAATACAGAAGAAAATTTCCGTGGTGCTGAGTGACGAAGGTCAGTATGGCTTTTGTGACCTCTGATTTCGTTTGATGGCGCTGTCGATATAAGGTGGACACCCTGTGGCTGACAAAAACACCAAAATTCTCTCTGGGAAAGGGTGAGGGCAGAATTAATCGATCGGCGTGATCTTCACACCCCAAAATGGTTTTAAAATAGCTTATCGGTGTCATGGTCGCCGAAAAAAATATTGCGGCGTGACAGCGCTTCAAGGCATGGTTTAAATGTCCTGACGGGTCGATGCAAAATAGTTTAATTTTGAGATCCTTATCAATTTTTTCATAACAGGTCGTATAGCTGTCGTCATATTGGTCGGCAACTCTCAGGAATCCGGATATGGCAAAAAACAACTCCAGCAAAGCCTCGCGATAGGAAGTTTTTATATTCAGCGACAGCCAGTTTTCGGTTAGATGCATAAAACGCCTCAATAACGGAAATAAATCATGCGGGGCATCTTTTTGTGCTATGGATTGTCCCGTTGCTTCGCACTCTCTTCGGGCTTTAACCAGCCAGGAATTAATTTTGCCAAGGCTTTTATATATTTGCGGAAGATTGTTTTTAACGAGACGGCGCACAGCCAGGATGGGTTGCTTGAAGATTTCAGCCGAGAACATCTCCCGAGACCGATCCACAAGATTATGGGCCTCATCGATTAAAAATGTATAATCGTCATTTTCTTCCTGAAAAAAACGTCTCAGGAAAACCCGCGGATCAAACGCATAATTATAATCACAAATAATAAAATCCGCCCACAGAGAAAGATCCAGCGAAAACTCAAACGGACAAACCCGATGGGTTCTGGCGGCCTCCAGAATAACATCCCGGGTAAACGCATCCTGGTGAAATATTTCTTTTAGGGCATCGTCAACGCGGTCATAATGCCCTTTTGCATATTCACATTCATCGGGATGACAGGCGTATTGCGGATTAAAGCAAATTTTGTCCTTGGCCGTAAGGGTTAGCGATTTGAGTTTAAGCCCCCGGTGCCTTAGCTCGTTGAGGGCTTTTTCAGCCACGGTTCGTCCGGTTGTGCGGGCTGTCAGATAAAATATTTTGGAACTTCTTGTCTCTCCAAGAATTTTTAGGGCAGGAAAGACGACAGCCATGGTTTTGCCAATGCCGGTGGCCGCCTGGATGAGAAGCTGGCCGTCGTTTTTTATGGTTCGATAGACAGCAACCGCCATGGTGCGTTGGCCCGGGCGGTATGCCGGAAATGGAAACCCCAGATTCAGAATCGAATCATCACGCCATCGGCACCAATTGGCCATAGTTACGGCCCACTGAAGATATCGTTCGACCAGATCTTTAAAAAATTCTTCAAGCTCCACAACAGCAAAGCTGTTCTTGAACTCGCGCATCTCGCCATGGTCGATCTGATAATAAGTCAGTTGGGCATCGATTTGATCCAGGCCGAACTGAGAGGCGTACATATAGGCATAGGTTTTTAGTTGACCCCAGTGGAGAGGTTCTTCATTTTGGGCAACATATTCCAGACTGCGGGCCGTGGTTTTTATCTCCTCGATCACCACCCTTTCGGGTTCGGTGAATACACCATCGATTCGGCCTCCGATGGTCAATAAAAACTGATCGGTCTCGATGTGATAAGAAATCGGAACTTCTGCCTGATAGGTATCGGGACGTGAATTTTGAATGTTTTGATGTGCGCGAATGGCTTCAACCGGCCGCGCTGGGCCGAGGAATTCAAATGCCAAATCTCCCGAGCGCATCGTGTGATGTACGAGTTCGCGTGCGGCAATTCGTAATTCTTGTTTCAATCTATTCGATTGGCGTCGTTATTTGATGACAAAATGGACGCGTCTGTTTTTTGCTTTGGCCTTTTCGGTTCTGGCGGGATCGATCGGTTTTTCTTTGCCGTAACTGATGGCAATTAATCGCTCTCTGGCAACCCCCTGCTTAAGTAAGAATGACTTGACTTCACCGGCGCGTCGGTCACCGAAGGCAATGTTATATTCTCTGGATCCGCGCTCATCCGTGTGACCCTCGATGATCACCTTAATATCCGGGTGGTTGCGCAACCATTCGGCCTTGCGCGTTAAAATATCCTTGGCCTCCGGGGTCAGGGCATAACTGCCTTTCTTAAAGTAAACATCTTCATACATAAATTTTATCTTGGCTGCTCTCAGCTCACGTTCTTCGGCCTCTTTTTTCAGCCGCTCTTCTTCAAGCCGGGCTTTGTCTGCTACGTCTTCCTCCTGGGAAGCCTGGTCTTCCGGGGCAGATGAGACCAACATCTTTGCACACGCCGGCATCAAGATCAGGACCGAAATAAGCGTTAAAAAAATTATGAACAGACGCGAATTAGGTTGCATGATTCCTCCTAATAAGTGTTTAGAGCTTAAAACTTGAATTCATAGGTCGATTTGCGTGCAGACATTTGAATTACGGCCAAAAGTCTTTCTAGACACCGCTCACAGTTTAAGAACCAAAAAGCTATAATAATTACTATAATATAAAACGTATTCAAAGTAAATTAACATCTCGATATTTTAATAATTTTTCAATTCTTTAATAAAATATCCAAGACCTTTAAAAAAGGCTTGACATAAAATTAATTATTGTTATAGTTCTCGCTATGAACCAACTAGTCCATGCCAGTCAACCAGAGGTTTCGGAAAATCAATTGAAGCAATTTCAGGAACTTATTGCAAAATTGTTCCAGTGTTGCCAGGAGCGCATGCAGTATCAATGTGAGCGTTTTGAACTGCCGGATGCGGAGCTGAGATGCCTGGTGCTATTCGGTCAAGAGCGTTATCTCACTGCCAAAGGCATTGCCCAGAAAATGAACGTGGTCAAAAGCCGGGTCTCAAAGATTGTCGATGGATTGATTCGCAAAAAGCTGATCCAACGGATCAAAGACCCTGAGGATTCACGCATCAGTTTGCTCAGTTTGAGTCCTGAAGGACAGAAAAAATTAAATGAAATCAATGGGTTTTTGGAAAACGTCCACCATCAGGTTTTATCTCAGATGGCCCCCGACCAACGTATGGCGATGCTCACCAATTTAGATATTCTGAAGGCCTCAATGGAAGCGGTTAAAGATATGATGGTATTGGAGTAAGTTTAATAAGGGGCTGAGACCAAAGATGGAGGCTAAAAATTTTAAAACAATGAATGCGGACATTTATATCAATATTTTACGTAGTATGTTCATGCAGTGAACAAAAATATAGTTTTTTTTTATGTAAGTACCTTAAATCAAAAAAAAATTAATGTTAACTCTATTAACTAAAGGAGGAAATTCATGGATATGCAAAACATCGAGAATCAGCTTCAAGAACTCAAATCTAGTCTTGATGCTGTAGACAAGAAAACTGCAGAAAACAGGCTGGCGATGATTGTCTTCAGCGGAGACCTGGACAAAGTCCTGGCCGCCTTTGTGATCGCCACCGGAGCGGTAGCCATGGGGATGGATGTCGTGATGTTTTTCACGTTCTGGGGAACCCCGGTGCTCAGGGACAAAAAGAAAAAGGCCGGCGGTAAAGATATCATGGGCAAAATGTTCGGTGCCATGTTGCCCAAAGGAACCGGTGCTGTGAAGCTTTCCAAAATGAATATGGGCGGAATGGGAACCGCCATGATGAAATCGCTGATGAAGAAAAAAAACGTGGCTTCTCTGGAAGAAATGATCGCTCTTGCTGAAGAGCTTGGCGTCCGGATTTACGTATGTGAGATGTCCATGGATCTGATGGGCTTTGCGCGTGACGAATTTATCGATTATAAGGATCTCGGATTTGCCGGTGTTGCCACCTACTTGCAAGAGGCGCAGAACAGCAAGGTTCAATTGTTTATATAAATCTGACCGTTCAGGGTTCAGCGATAAGCGGTTTACCCGCCTCTGGCGGCGCCGAAGGCGACCAGGGTTCAGGGCTAAAAGCAAACGGCTTACAGACTGAACGCTGAGGGCTTAATTTTTAACTTCATAAATTTTAACCAATTATTCAGGAGGTGCAAAATGAGTGATGACATTCAAGTTGCAAAAGTATTTGATTTAAAAGGTCTAGCATGCCCCATGCCGGTAGTAAAGGTCAGCAAGGGAATCAAAGAAGTCGAAGTCGGCGAAGTGATCGAAGCCCAAACCACTGATCCGGGATCGTTGAGTGATTTCCCGGCCTGGGCTAAAACCAGCGGGAATGAGATCGTCAAGACCGATCAGGAAGACAAGCTGATAACGTTTTATATCAAACGGCTGGTATAATAGTCACGCTAAATGTTATTTTTGTGCATTTTATGGCAAGAAAACTATAGGGGATATTTTCACCATCTTCCTTATTGGAGGTTATCGTGGAGACGCTGACTTATATTATTCTTGTGCCCATGGTGTATGTGGCCTTTGCCGTGTTTTTCATCGGCACGGCAGTTCGATTAATAAAGATCTTTCGAGAGCCCAAGCATCCAACCACATTACAGATCTTTCCAGAGAAGCGACCCAAGTGGCTGTGGGCACTGTCCGACACCTTTTTGTTTCCCACAGTTAGAAGACACAAACCGCTGCTTTGGGTGTTTCTCATAGTCTTTCACATCGGAATATTGCTGCTCATCATCGGCCATCTGGAGCTTTTTGGCGAATTCGAAATCTTTCAGGTTATACCCCATGAGATCTTTCTGGGACAGGGCTTTGTCGGTCTGGTTGTAGCGATATCTTTACTTTTTTTTCTATTTCGAAGGTTCGTATCACCGGTTCGGGAGCTATCCGTACCGGAGGACTACTATCTGCTGGTGTTGCTTTTTTTAATTGTTATTTTTGGCAGTCAGATGGACTGGGCCCGAAGATGGTATGAATACGGGGAGTTGGATGTCGAACATTATCGCGCGTATCTATCCAGCCTGCTTCATTTTCAACCCGATTTGCCGGTTGAGATCACAGATACGGGCCATTCGTTTATGCTGGTGCTGCACGTTTTTTTCGCCAATCTTTTTCTGATGTTCTTTCCGTTCAGCCAAAGTATGCATTCGTTTTTGTCTTTGCCTATGAATAAGCTCAGAAGAGGCTAGTTTTCGCCAAAGTGATGGCATTAGCGCATTACGAGGCCATTTGCCAGCATAAAATTGTACGATTTTTAGGATATAAGGTTTCAGGTGTCAGGTTTCAGGTGTCAGCAGGCAAAATTTATGAATGCTGACACCTGAAACCTGACACCTTTAGCATAAGGAGTTGTTTATGGACGAGAAAACACGCGATGATTTGCTAAATCTATTTCGCAGCAAACTTAATGAAGCCATGCGGTTTTATTTGGAGACCTGTACGCGTTGCGGGGTTTGCACCGAGGCCTGTCACGTACATGCATCCATGGGACAGGTAAAATATATCGCGGCTTACCGGTCTGAAATCATCCGCAGGCTTTACAAAAAGTATTTCAAGGGTCGGGGCAAGGTATGGCCATCGGTGGGTGAGGCCAAAGAATTGACCGATATGGCCTTGGATGAACTTTTCGAAGCGGCCTATTCGTGTACCGGTTGCCGGCGCTGTATGGTTTATTGTCCCTTTGGTATCGATACCCAGCAGCTGATGTCGATTGCCAAATTGCTTTTGATCGGTGCCAGTGCCGAGCCGGAAATATTGACGCTGCTGGCCGACACCTCCATTGAAAAGGGCAAATCCTTGGATCTGTTTAAGGAAGGATTTCTCGAGGGAATCAAACGGCTGGAGGCAGATGTGGTTGAAAAATGGCAAACCCAAGCCGGCACGACACCCATACCGGTAGATGTAGAGGGAGCCGATCTCCTCTATGTCGCTTTGGCCGGCGCCCATTCGATCATTCCGGCCGCGGCCGTGTTTAATGCCGCCGGCGAAAACTGGACCTTAAGTTTCTTTGAGGCCGTTAATTTTGGCGCTTTTGTGGGTGATCCCAGCAAAACCAAATTGATCTTGGATCGTATCATCAATGAGGCCAAGCGATTGAAGATCAAAGAAGTGTGCATCTGCGAGTGCGGTACCGCCTACCGCGTGATGAAGCAAATGGCCGGCAAGCAGCCCTTTAAGGTGTCTTCCATCACAGAGGTTCATGCCCGTTATCTCAAAGAAGGACGAATCAAGCTGGACAAGACCAAACTGGATGGTGCGGTTACCTATCACGATCCCTGTCAGATTGCCAGAAATGCCGGCGTGATCGATGAACCGCGCTATATTTTGCAGCACCTGACCGATGATTTTCGGGAGATGACGGATGATGCGCGATACAACTGGTGCTGTGGTGGTGGCGGCGGTCTGGTGGCCCTGGGTGAGGATACCCTGGATTTCCGGATGAAATCCTCGAGGGTCAAAGCCGATCAAGTCAATGCGACCGGAGCCAAAATTTTGGCAACCGCCTGCGAGAACTGCCACACGCAACTAAGCAATCTGAACGACCATTACAAAATGGGGCTTGAGGTCAAGTTTTTAAGCTCGCTGATTGCCGACGCGCTGGTATAACCAAACAGAATAAACTCCCTTTCCATATAGCAGGCAGTGGTTTTGTTTTATGCTATCGAAAGGGATTTTTTTTCTTGACATA
>JASFPE010000159.1:0-10432 GCA_050116155.1 Desulfobacterales bacterium | reverse complement strand
TGTCCAGCCCAAAGGCCGTATGCAGCACGCGAACAGCCAACTCGGTGTACTTTTCTTCAATCACGCAGGAAATGCGTATTTCCGAGGTGCTGATCATGATGATATTGATATTTTCACAGGCCAGAGCGGTAAACATCTTTGACGCAACCCCGGAGTGATCTTTCATGCCCACCCCGATGACCGAAACCTTGGCAATGTTTTCATCGCCAAAGACATCCTCGGCCCCGATGTCTTCTGCAATCTTTTTTTCCATTTCGAGGGCGGCTTTAAAATTTGCCCTCGGTACCGTAAAGGTCAAATCCGTTTTTCCTTCGGCACGCGTGTTCTGGATAATCATATCCACCACGATGCCTTCTTCGGCAATGGGTGTAAATATTTTTGCCGCCACTCCCGGCTGATCCGGAACCTTTTTCAATGTAATGCGCGCTTGATTTTTATCGTGAGTGATACCGGAAACAACAAGGCGTTCCATTCCGGAATTTTCGTTGACGACCATGGTTCCCTCCTCTTCCGAAAATGATGATCGAACGTGTACGGGGATGTTGAACTTCTTTGCAAATCCAACCGATCGAATTTGAAGCACCTTGGCTCCCAGGCTGGCCATATTCAGCATTTCATCATAGGAAATGACGGATAGCTTTCTGGCTTTGTCGCAGATATTGGGATCGGCGGTATAGATGCCGTCCACGTCGGTATAAATTTCGCAAACATCGGCATTGATGGCGGCTGCAATTGCCACTGCAGACGTATCCGAGCCGCCCCGTCCTAATGTCGTGATGTTTCCATCCGGGTCACACCCCTGGAATCCGGCGACCACGACAATATAGCGATCGGACAGAAGCTCCTTTATTTTTTCTGCCCGGATGTCGATAATGCGAGCGTTGCCGAAGCATTGATCGGTTAAGACTTCTACCTGGTGTCCGAGCAGTGAACGGGCGGGATATTTCATGGACCTTAGGGTCATGGCCAACAATGCCGAGGTGGTCTGCTCTCCGGTGGCCAGCAAAACATCCAGTTCCCGTTTATCCGGGGATTCGGTCACATCCCGTGCCATGTCGATCAAATTGTCCGTGATTCCTGCCATTGCCGAGAGGATAACGACGATCTGATGGCCCCGATCATAGTTTTTGGCGATGCGCTCTGCGACATTGCGGATTCGTTCGAGATCCGCTACGGATGTGCCCCCATATTTTTGCACAATTAAGCTCATTTTCTATCTTACGCCCCCTGTTTATCCACTAGTAGTTTCTACCCGGATGGGCACTATTTGGTATCCAGCGCTTTTATCAAACCTGCCGCATCATGTCCATATGCAATTATATTTATTTTGCGGGTTTCATCATCGACAATGTTAAAGCCTATGGCGATATAGGTGGATAGAAGATCTTCGGGCAACTTTTCGGCCCATTCAACGGCCACCACGCCGCCGCCTTCCAGGATATCGTAAAGACCGGTTTCTTCCAGGTCGGTATAACTTTCCAGGCGATATAGATCGACATGAAACAATCGCATGCGGCCCGGGTATTCATTGATCAAGGTAAAGCTGGGACTGGTGATATAATATTCTGGCGGGACCTCGAGACCGCTTGCGAGTCCCTGAACAAATGCTGTCTTACCACTGCCCAATTCACCGGTGAGGGCCAGTATCATCGGAGCTCCGATGAGCTTTCCAATGTTTTCTCCAAGCGCCTGGGTTTCTTCTCGAGAATGCGTTGTACGTTTGAGTCGATAGGTTGTCATAAATTAAAATCAGGAATGTTGGAATGCTGGAGTAATGGAAGGATGGGCTCTGGAAAAAATGTGGAAGAGGGCGCTTTTTGGCTTTTTGCGAGGCCATTAAAATTATTTTTTTAAAACCAATCTTCCATCATTCCACTATTCCATTATTCCAACCCCATAGCGAATTCAGAAGCCTTGAAAGACTTGTTTTAATCTTGAACTGTAGAAAAACCGAGACATTGACGAATCGCCGATTAGGGCTTTGCATCAATGCATTTTCGGATCTCTCCGGGAATGGCATTCATGACCTCGCCGGCCAGAAAGCCAATAGGACCGATGGATTGCGCCAGCGTATCGGCCGCCGCACCATGTAAATACACGCCGGCACGCGCGGCTGAATCGGGTGAAAAACCCTGCACGACCAGGCCGGCAATTACACCGGTTAATACATCTCCCATCCCGCCGGATGCCATGCCGGAATTGCCGGTGGAATTAATATAAATGTTGCCATCCGGATGCGCAATTACTGTTCGGGCCCCTTTGAGGATCACATGAACATTGAAATTGACTGCAAATTCACGGGACGTCGTAATTCGATCCTGCTGCACGCTGGCAACGGTTGTACCCAACAACCTGGCCATTTCGCCGGGATGGGGAGTTAAAATGATCGGAACTTTAAGCTGCGGTAATATTTCCGTCTGTCCGACAAGATTATTTATGCCATCCGCATCAACGACAACGGGTATGGGGCTTTCTTTGATAATATGACAGACAAGTTTTTTTGTTTCTTCGGCTTGCCCGAGGCCGGGGCCGATGGCCAGACACTTTTTACCTGCCATCAGCTTCATTACATCATCAAACGCAGATTCTCCCAGCACACCCCTGGCAATTTCGGGTAAGGGCTCGGTCATCGCTTCCAAGACCTGAGATTCGACCATCTGATTTAAACTGATCGCCAGCGCCAGCGTAACCAGTCCGGCACCGGCTCGCATGGCCGACATGGCGGTCATGGCTGCCGCACCGGTCTTTCCGGTAGAACCGGCTACCACCAGTAAATGGCCGGTTCTGCCCTTGTGCGTATCTGCTGAACGGGGTTGAAAATAGTTGTACACCTGACGCGCTGTTATCAGAAATTGTCGGGGTTCGATCTTTTGGATAATGTAATTGGGAATACCGATATCGACAATCTTGAGTTTACCCACATGATCTGCACCCGGATGAATCATCAGTCCGGTTTTGGCAAACCCAAAGGTTGCAGTGGCCTGGGCATGGATGCAGGCACCACATAGCTGGCCCGTGTCGGAATTCAGACCTGAGGGAACGTCCACCGCAAAAATTGGTTTGTTCAGGCCATTTAAAAAATTTATGACTTCACGAAAGTAACCTTTTACGTCGGATTCCAAACCTGTGCCCAGGATGGCATCGACCCAGAGACCATGGAGTCGCATGTCGGATTGGTGTTTCGAAAAAGCATCTGCATCCGGTATTTCGACAACGGGTATTTCCAACGGAGCTAAGAGCTCAAGATTTGCAGCCGCATCGCCTTTCACGGACTTGCTCTTGGCCAGCAAATAGACGCTGACGTCTACACCTTTTTGGGCAAGATAGCGGGCGATCACAAACCCGTCGCCACCATTGTTTCCCTTGCCGGCAATCACTCCCACACTTGTCTGCATTGATCCGGCAAACCATTCAAGTAAAAATTGGGTGGCTCCCCGCCCGGCATTCTCCATCAAGACCCGGCCAGGTATTCCAAAGGAATCAATCGTAAGACCATCCATTGCTCGCATTTCACTTGCCGTGACAAGATACATGATTCTCCCTCTCGTAAGGTTCAGGATATTTCGATTTCAAATTTCAGAATGCTGATTTTAGATTGAAAATGATAGTAATTTAGGGATTGCGAATTTAGAAATTTAGGAATTAACTATAAGGATCAATATTAGATTTTAATTCCTTAATCCATCAATTCCTAAGTCCCTGAATTTCTGAGAGTCTAAAGCCTTTCAATAAGCGTGATCATCTCCTTGATCGCTTTGTCCATACCCGTCAGCAGCGCTCTGGAGATGATGCTGTGCCCGATGCTAAACTCATCAATTTCATTCAGCCCTTTAAATGCCTTTATGGTTTTATAGCATAAGCCGCGACCCAATTTGACACTTAATTTGAGTTTGTGGGCAAGTTTAATGGTATCGACGATACTTAAAAAGGCCTGATGCCGTTTCTGGGCGGTCTTTGATTCCGTATACGTTCCGGTATGAATTTCAACGATGGTGGCATTGGTTCGATGGGCCATCTTCAAGTGTTCCGGGTCCGGGTCGATTAAAAGACCCACCGAAATGCCGCTATTCTGCAGAGTCTCCACGGTTTCGGTAATATCTTCATGATGTGCCGCAAGGTCCAGACCGCCTTCTGCGGTAAATTCTTCGCGTTTTTCGGGAACCAAAGTGATCAGTTCGGGTTTGATATCCAGTGCTACGCCCACCATTTCAGACGTTGGGGCCATCTCCAGTATTAACTTGGTTTGGATCACATTACGCAACATACGCACATCCCGGTCTTGAATGTGACGTCGATCCTGTCTAAGATGAACCACGATGCCATCTACACCGGCCAATTCAGCCATGATGACTGCTGCTACCGGGTCGGGAAACTGGCTTTTTCGGCTTTCTCGTAATCTAGCTATCTGATCAATTTTAACCGCGAGACCGGCCATCAGTGAACCTCCATTTCTCGAATTATCTTTGAACTTGATTTACATCATCAACCGCTACATCCAACATTTTCAGAAGCTGGCTGCTTTTTTCTTCCATCCGCGTCGCCTCTTTCTGTGTTTTTTCATGGTCGTAACCCATTAGATGCAGTATACCGTGGATGAGGAGCTGATCAAAGCGTTTTTGCATGCTGATACCTGCCGTATCTGCTTCTCTGCCTGCTGTCTCAACGGATATGACCACATCACCGAGAAGATCGGGGGTCAGCTCGCCAAATTCACCTTCACGCATCGGAAAGGCAATCACGTTGGTGGGACCTTCTCGGTTGAGGTACTCAGTGTTTATTTTCTCGATTTGTTGATCATCAACCAGCAGGATGGAAAGTTCGCCGTCAGGACAATCCAAGGCGTCTAAGATGGCCCGAGCTGTTTGTTTTATCCTCTTCTGTGGGATTTTGTGTTTGTTTTGCCTGTTGTTTATCAGGACTTCCATTCTTTATTTTCCCTTTTCCATCACCGTTGGCGACCGCACGGGATTCAGGATATTCGATGCGATGATGATGAATGCCGGTGAGAATTTTGTTGAAGCTTTTGGCAATGTTGTGCAGGTCCTTTAAGGTTAGCTCGCAGGCATCGAGTTGCCCATCGGAAAATATCGTGTTGATGAGTTTTTGCACAAGTCCCTGGATCCTTGAAGGGGTGGGGTTCTCGAGTGTTCGTGATGCCGCTTCGACCGCGTCGGCGAGCATGACGAGCCCGGCTTCTCGGGTTTGAGGTTTGGGCCCTGGATATCTAAAATCGTCGATATTGACAGAATCTTCACCTTTGCGTTGTTTGGCTTTTTCAAAAAAATATTTTATTAGGCTTGTGCCGTGGTGTTGCTTGATGGTGTCGATAATAATTTGACCCAATTTGTTTTTTTTGGCAATGTCGACCCCGTCTTTAACGTGTGCTATCAAGATTAAGCTGGACATAGACGGTGCAAGTTTGTCGTGCTTGTTTATGCCGCTTTGATTTTCGATAAAATACAACGGCTTTTTGATTTTGCCGATATCGTGATAATAGCCGCACACTTTGGCAAGTAACGGATTTGCGCCTATTTCCGAAGCCGCTGCTTCGACCAGGGTGCCAACCACCACCGAATGGTGATAGGATCCAGGAGCCTCGATCATCAGTCGGCGTAAGATAGGTCGATCCAGGTTGGCCAGCTCAAGCAGTGTGATATCTGTCGTATAGTCGAAAACCATTTCAATCAGCGGTACGATGCCCGCTGTAACAATCCCGGCTCCGATACCCCCCAGAAAGGCAAACGCCCAATCCCACACCAATCGGGTGCTTGAAAATTCAGCAATATAAAAATCAATGGCAGTTGCCAGGATGATATTCAACACGCCAATTTTTACCCCGGCTTTGATAAATACTTTGCGCTCCCGGCAATCTCTGATCCAGTAAGCCGCCATCGTACTGTTGATCAGAAAGTAAATGAATATTTCAAAACTATTTTGAAAAATAATGGCAAAACAGACCGCCATGACCACCGAAACAGGGATGGCCACGGTTAGGCCGAGAAACAAGCAGATAATCATGGCTCCCGACGCCAGCGGAACGCCGAAATATACTGATAAATTGGATAAGGGGTAGGGGGTGGTTCTCGTCACCATTTCAGAAAAGGTGGCTGAAATGACGGCCAACACAAAAAACACAAAGGTAACGCTGGCAATCAGCAGTAGATTTTTATTGTGTTTGCTGGCCAGATGACTGTTTCGATTCAAATGCAGAATATAGGTGGTGATCAACAGGCAAAACATCAGCATGGCGGCGCCTAAACTGCTGAGTAATACCTGCTCGGTTTTGGTTTGCGCTTCCAGGGTTTTAAGTTTTAACAGCTGTACTTCTGTCACGCGTTCGCCTTCACGCAAAAGCATCTCACCGGCCTTTATCTTGTGAAGCACCGGCTTAATCTCGGCGGCGGCAGTTTTTTTACGTTCCTGAGTTTCGCTTTTATTTAAGGTGATGTTGGGCTGAATAAGCTCCTGCACAAAGTCAATAATGAGGTTCTGCAGGGTGTAGTCGATGTCTTTTAAATAGGATTGGCCGGCGATGCGAGATCTGGTCTTGGCCTGGTCGAGACCGTAAAATTGTTTTAAATTACTCACACCGCGTTCTTCTTTGGTATCTACATTTCTTAAGATGATACCTTTGTCCATTTCTTTGAGAAGAATTTCCTTATTGGTCACTACGCCGTTTTTTAGAATTTCAGTCAATATTTTATTTATCAGATTTGCAATTTGTTGAGAAAATGCTTCCTGTTCAAGGGCTCGAAAGGCCCCTTTGCTCACACGGAACCCGATTTTCTCTTCATATTGTTTGCGCTTGGCCCATATTTTTTCATGCAACGAAGCCTGGTTTTCTTCAAATATAATCTCTTCCAGCTCTGATGGCGTTGCCGATTCCTGATTTGGCCTGGTTTTTTCAGCATCGATGACTGCCCTTAAATCCGCAAAAGCCTGGTCCACATTGTTCACCAAT
The DNA here is from genome assembly GCA_050116155.1 of Desulfobacterales bacterium. GTDB lineage: Bacteria > Desulfobacterota > Desulfobacteria > Desulfobacterales > JAHEIW01. The sequence goes on along the minus strand of JASFPE010000159.1, from coordinate 3,471 downwards.
GTTGTGGCCAGGCCGACGTCGTAATCATAAACCGTCAGTACCTCTGCCATGGCCTGTTGGCGTTTCTTCTCGGTGGCCGCTTCATCTTCCACAAAGAAGTTTTTGGGAGCTTTAATGTCTCGTTCGGCAACATCGCCGAGGTTGTACTGATGCTTGGTGATGACCAGATTCGGATAAAGCAACACGGTAAAGACCAGGGTTGCGACAACCAAAATACCCCACCGTATCCGATTGCTGGCATCAAAAACGTTTCTCAGTGCTTCTTTGCTTTTTTCAAGATTCATTTTTCAGTTGCGTTTTGTGCTGAATTTATTTTGCTTTCATCAAGTTCTTCATAGGCTCTAATAATATCTTGCACGAGTTTATGTCGAACGACATCTGATTTTGAAAAAAATACAAATTCTATGCCTTTTATGCCCTGAAGAATATTTTTTGTCTCGATCAGCCCTGAGGTTCGCTCGGGCGGCAGGTCTATCTGGGTAATGTCACCGGTGATGACTGCTTTGGAGTTAAATCCGATGCGAGTCAAGAACATTTTCATTTGTTCCGATGTCGTATTCTGGGCCTCATCCAGGATAACAAATGAATCGTTTAGCGTTCGACCACGCATAAATGCAATCGGTGCCACTTCGATGGCCCCTTTTTGAATGAGACTTGATACCTTTTCAAATCGCATCATATCGTGAAGCGCATCGTAGAGCGGACGCAAATACGGGTCTACCTTTTCCGCCAGATCTCCCGGTAAAAAACCCAGTTCTTCACCAGCTTCGACTGCCGGGCGGGTCAAAATAATCCGCGTGACCAGGCCCCTGGTCAATGCGGCAACCGCCATCGCCATGGCCAGATATGTTTTCCCGGTACCTGCCGGCCCAATACCAAAAACAATATCATATTTACGGATGGCTTCGATATAGTCTTTTTGGGTCTGACTTTTTGGTGTAACCGGACTCTTCTTGGACGTTACGTAAACGGTGTCCAAGAATATATCTTTTAGATTTGCGCGATCGTTTCCACTCAAGACCCTGACAGCATAATCGATATCGTTGACATGGACCGGATACCCCTCTTTTAAAAGGTGGTATAGTTGTTGGAGAACATTTTCTGCAAGATCGGTGGCAAAGCTGTCGCCCTGGATGAATACTTTACCGCCTCTTGCATTGATGGTCACATCCGTAGCTTCGGCTACACGCTGCAAATTGCTGTTGTGCTCACCAAATAATTGCCGCGTTAAATCGATATTGCTGAAATTGAGCTCGACCTGATTATTATCCGAGGTATTTGCCATAATTAAAAACTATCTATCGAAAAACTACCATACATTTAATATTAATATCAACTTAAACACCGAAATAAAAGCTTAAAAATACCTTGACTCTGGATACCTGCTTTGTTAGTTCAACCTGCAAATATGGTTTGCTGTTTTGAGTTCTCTATAACCAGATTTACCACGAGTATGTTTTTTTTACCTATTCCCATACGTTAACAGAATTACTGAAAAAACATCGCCGCATCAGCTCAAGATGAATCCATTTGATATATTAATTATTGTGATTCTTGGTTATTGTCTGGTCAGGGGTCTTTTTAGGGGGCTGGTTAAAGAAATTTCATCTATCATCGGTGTTCTTGGTGGTTTTTATGCGGCCTATTCATATTACCCCCTGGTTGCAAAGTGGCTGTCCCGTGTCATTTCAAACACATCCTACCTTCATATATTAAGTTTTTTAATCATATTTTGTTTTGTTTTAATCGTTATTAATATTTTAGGCATAATTATCAAATACTTACTTGATATTGCCTTTTTAGGCTGGGTGGATCGCATATTTGGTTTTATTTTTGGCTTTTCAAAAGGTGTTCTCATCGTTTCGATCTTATTTATCATTCTGACGACATTCCTACCCAAAGGCGCCCCAATCATAAAAAATTCCCTTCTTGCACCCCACGTACTTTGGGTTTCTGAAAGCATGGCCAAGGTTATTTCGAAGGAAATGAAGCAGGAATTTTCAGATAAATTGGGGGAATTGAAAGAGGCGTGGAAGATCCCAAACTGAACGGAAAAAGTTTTGCATTATTCGATTTGATAAAATTGGTCGAATCGTTAAGAGGCCCAGACGGCTGTCCTTGGGATCGCAAGCAAACCCCTCGGTCCATGCTGGTTTATCTGATTGAAGAAATCTATGAATTGGCTGATGCCATCGAGGCTGAAAATTCCGATGACATATGCGAAGAACTCGGTGATGTCCTGTTTCATGTTTTTTTTATGGCCAGGATGTTTCATGAAATGGGGCACTTTTCAATTTATGATGTCGCTGCTGGTATCACCGAGAAGATGATTCATCGCCATCCCCATGTTTTCGGCACCAAAACCATTGAGGATGCCGACGATGTCGTTCAAAACTGGCACAAAATTAAATTATCGGAAAAATCCAATGCTGCCAAAGACTCTTTGTTGGATTCGGTTCCGTCCAAACTTCCGTCATTACTGCGTGCCTATATCATTTTAGAGCGTACTACCAGAGCAGGATTTGATTGGAACAGTGTGCTGGCGAACCGGGAAAAGAGTGAGAAAGCGTTGTTGAAATTGCAACTGGCTTTATCTGGCGCCGAGCAGAATATGACGGATCGAGAAGTCGGAGATTTGTTATTTTTGATGGTTGAATTCGCGCAACGGATAAACATACATCCCGAAACGGCTCTGTCAGGATTTTTGAAGCGATTTGAAATGCACTTTAAACGTTTTGAAAAGCGCATTTTAGAAAGCGGCCGACATCTGGAGGATATTCCTGATGCTGAAAAAAAAGTGATTTGGGAGCAGACAGCTTAGAAGTCACCTGTTCAGCGGTTTAGGCCATTTCGCCAAACGGAAGGTAACCCGGCGGTATTTTTCTGATCAAACGGCCCTCTTTGTCATACTTTTCCACAATGATTTCACCGTTTTCGACGATATTTTTTGCCTTGGTATCTTGTTCATCACGCAGGTTCATCTGGGACTTCAAGCTATTTTCCGATTTTTCAACAGGCCGCTTCTCTCTCAATCGGTCATTCTTTTTTATGACGACAGCCTGTTCTTGATTCTCACTATTATAATTGGCGCGTATCGTATGCTGCATGGCAGCATCGCCGATTGCATTGATCATGGCAACCTCCTTTTTAGGCTAATCCCATAACCAGTTCTTTTTTCGTCTAAAATCTACAAATTGGCAGTTAAGATGAACGATTCCTAGGCTTTTTCATTACTACTGTTCGAACTGCCGTTTCCCCCTTCATTTTCAACCGCTTCTTTTACCAATTGTTCGAGGCGGTTGACCAAAAAATTCGTGTCTTCAACTGATAAACTGGTCTGTTTTTTCTTATTTAGATCGTCAATTACATTAAATATAAATTGGTTGGTTTTTTCCGTTTTTGCCTGATTGTTTTGCACCTGATCAGACGTTTCCAAAGCGACCTGATCCTCTGTGTTTTGTTTACCCAAGT
>JASFPE010000158.1:0-10435 GCA_050116155.1 Desulfobacterales bacterium | reverse complement strand
ATGCATTTGACTGCATCTCGACTTCCCAGGCGATGCCCACCGAGAAGTTGTTATCAAATTCATTGGACCCTGTAAAGCGAAAGCGGGATGATGAGTTGTCGTTGTCGACAAACCAGTAATCATCATCATGCCCGTTGTCGGCCCACAAAATGGCACGGTTAATTTGACCTGAGATTTTAAAATCCACCGCCTGGGCCGACGGCAGCAGCGTTAAGAAAACCACAATTGTAATGCTTGCAATAAAGCCTGAACGAAATTTTTTCTTCATCATGTTACCTCCTGTTTTTATGAATTTGAATTACCAGAGAAAAAAACCAAGACTCACCTCCTTTCATGGGAATTTTGTCATTATAGACCTCAATATATGGCATAGCAAAACAGACTGAGTTTAATCAATAGAGCAGGTTGGGCAGTACCATCAGATCTAAAATAGGCTAACCGAATTGCAATCCTCCTTGCAGCGGGACTATCGTGGCTTAGCTGGAGTTTTGAAACTACTTCTGATCCAATACAATCGATCGAATCAGGGCAACAATATCCTCACCCGTCCATTCGTCTTTAGGAATGAGATGATCGATGCCGGCGTTTTTTGCCGCTGTTTGATATTCAGGAAAATTATAACTCGTTAGCAGGGCGATAATTGCTTCCGGATGCTTGAATTTTATTGCGTCGGCCAATTCAAAGCCACTCTTGCCACGCAGATGAACCTCTAAAAAAATTAGCTGCGGTCCACTTCCCTGTATTTTATTTAAAGCTTCCCGCCCGTCACTTGCTACATCAACATCAACATGAGGAAAATTTTTTACCAGGAGTTTTTTTAAGGATTTTTGGAAGGGTATGTTTGGATCAATAATTAATATGTTCATTAGATGGGATCTCTTTATGGCTTATTCCATTATCCTGTTTACTAAAGAAAATGTGCGTGTTAAATAAAGTGAACACTGTATATTTATTATAAATAGGCAGTATTTTATAATAAGTGTCTATGCACCACTTTGTGCAAGCACGTGAATACTCTACGGCCCTGAACATTGTTGGAAATCCCGTCACTCGATCTGGATCAGACTGATGCAAAAAAAGATTAACATCGTTCTTGCCGAAGACCACACCATTCTTCGGGAAGGGCTTAAAGCCCTGTTATCGGCGAATCCGAAATTTAAAATTATCGGGGAGGCAGAAGATGGCCGGGAAGCCGTGCGCTGTGTTGAAAAGATGCATCCGGACCTGATGCTCATGGATCTTTCCATGCCGCGCATGAGCGGTATGGAAGCCATCGGGGAAATAAAGAGACGCTATCCGGGCACCAAGATTATTGCCCTGACGGTTCACAAAACCGAGGAATATCTGCACACCACCCTGCAGGCCGGCGCCAACGGATATGTGCTTAAGGATGCCACCCATGACGAGTTGGTATTGGCCATCAATAACGTGATGAAGGGCAAATCTTATTTGAGTCCCGGTGTCTCGGAGAAAGTGATTGAAGGCTACCTGGAGAGAAAGGAAGGCCAAATGCCGGATTCCCCATGGGAGACGCTCTCCCAGCGGGAACGTGAAGTGCTGAAGCTGATTGCCGAGGGCTATAAAAACAAGGAAATTGCCGAGGATCTCTGTATCAGTTTGAAAACCGTTGAAAAGCATCGCGCCAACTTGATGAAAAAACTCGATCTTCACAATGCGGCTGCGCTGACGATCTATGCGATGCAAAAAGGATTGGTTAATAGGTAAATTCAGAAATTCAGGGATTGAAGTATTCAGGATTAAAAATAGGATGAATACATTCAATCCTTAAATTATTGAGAGATCGGAGTGTTTTCCCGTCATGCCCGCCCAGGCGAGCATCCAGCTTTGAGAGCAAATCATTTCTGGATTCCCGCCATCCAGACTGTGTCGTAATTGAAAAACCGACACATACTGCAGTTTTGTCATTCCGGGCTTGACCCGGGCACGAAGTGAAGCTTTAGCGCTATCCAGTGTTTTTTTAGATTGTTATGCTGCTGGATGCCGGATCGGGCCTACCCTCAACTTAATTGGGGGTCCGGCATGACGGGTAGAAATTAAACGATTTTTCGAATTACGACACAGTCTGCTTCGCGGGAATGACAAGATTGAATGAGAAAACTCCCCGATCTCAGAAATTATTATATCTTCACTTCCCAAATTCCTGAATCCCTGCTTTATAGTTTCCATGACACGTTGATGGTCGTCCCTTTTCCAATCTTTGACTGAATATCGAACCTGCCTCCGGAAAGTTCCGCCCGCTCCCGCATGCTGGCCAGACCAAATCCTCTTTGAGAAGGCACTCGGGAAATCGTTTTTTCCAAATCAAATCCCCTGCCGTTGTCTTTGATGAGCAGTTCGATATCATCTGGCTGTTTATGTAGTGAAAGATAGACTTGATCCGCCTGGCTGTGCTTGGACACGTTGTTGAGCGCCTCCTGAAGCAATCGATAGATGATGGTTTTCAAGGGCGGTGGAATATCATTTTCGGTTATTTCGATTTTTTTTGTAATTCGAATATTCGAATATACATTTTGAAATTCCCGGCAGAACCACGTGATGGTGGCCAGAATGCCCAAATCATCCAGAATAGAAGGCCGCAGGTCTTTTACGATTCCGCGGACCTCTTCGATGGTTTTTTGGGTGAGCGGAATAACCGATTTCAGGGAACTCGAATCAAAGGTGCCCCTGTGGTCATCGATCTCTCTGAGAACATTTTCGACACTGAACTTAATGGCACTGAGAGCCTGTCCGATTCCGTCATGAAGTTCACTGGCAATGCGCTTTCGCTCTTTTTCTTCAGCTGATAAGAGCTGGTTGGATAGAATCCGCAATTCCTTATCTGATCTTCGCAAGGCATCTTCAACCAGCCGCCTTTTGGTCATATCCGCGACAATGCCTGAGATGGCGGGCTTACCATCATAGTTGATCAGAGAATAACTGCGTGTGACCCAGATGGTCTCGCCATTTTTTTTCAGGCCACGAATTTCATATTCATACGGAACTTTTTCACCGCGCAGGCGTTTTTCGCGCATCTGCCGAACCCGATGCCGATCTTCAGGATGAACCAATTGCAGGGATTCCATCCCGATCAGTTTATTCTTTGAATATCCGTAAATTTCGGCAAATTTATCATTGGCGAAAACAATTTTTCCATCCTGGATGATATAGACACCGATGAGGGCGTCTTCCACCAGCGTGCTGTATTTTTGTTCGGACTCGCGCAGGGCAGCCTCGGCCAGCTCACATTCGGTCACCCGGCGTCGCAGTTCTTTGTTGGCTTCCGCCAGCTCGGCGGTGCGCTCCTGGACGCGGCGTTCCAATTCAGTGCGAGCCCTTTTCAGGGCTTCTTCAGCCTGCTTACGGGCGGTGATATCACGAATGATGGCCGTAAAAAAGGGGCCTTCATTAGTTTCCCAGCGCGCCAGGGACAGCTCAAGTGGAAACTCCGTTCTATTTTTTTTGAGCCCGGCCAATTCGATGGTTTTTCCGGTAATGTTTGATTTTCCATGGGAAGCCACCTGATTTATTCTCTCGATATGGGCTTTTCGGAAACGTTCGGGCATGATGATGGTCGCCGGTTTGCCGATGACTTCATCGGATGCATGGCCAAACATCAATTCTGCCCGTTGATTCCAGAATATGATTTTACCCCGGTGGTCAATGGTGATAATGGCGTCGATGGCACTTTCGACGACCGAACGGAAACGCTGCTCGCTGTGCTCAAGTGATTCCAGTAAGGAGGCTACCTCTTTCGCACGTTGTCGGGATTTTTCCAGGGCATCGCACAATGCTTCTTCGGCCCGTTTGCGATCGGTTATATTCGTTACGGATGATTGAATATGACTGTCATTTCCTGTCTTATTTTTTAAGGCTGTGCTCTCGATTTGAATATACAGCGGCTGGTCATTATTCCCTAATTTCAAATCGCAACTTTCCCGACTTTGGTTTTCAAGGACCTGTTTGCAATGCGCATCGAATCGTTCCTGAAAATCATCTGCGACAAATTTCGAAAATGGTTGCTTCAGCAGATTATCCAGCTCCACCCCCAAGAGTTTGACGCCGCTGGAATTGGCTTTTATTATCCTGCCGTTGCGGTCCAGTGTGAAAAATCCCATTGAGGCAAATTCAAATTGGTCTGTGTACCGGCGTCGGGGACGCTTTGTTTCGACTTTTGTTTCCGACATGATGCCACCACCTCTCGAATTCGGAATTCTGAATGCGGAATGTGGAAAATTTAACACCAAATACCAAACACCAAACACTAAACACCAAACCATTATTTGAATGGTTGATTTTAGATTGATTTATCTCATTATTTTTGCAATTTTTCAATAATATGGGATCGAATAAAAATGTCGTCTTAATCGGAATGCCAGGAGCCGGTAAAAGTACGGTAGGAGTGCTTTTAGCCAAACGACTGAACTTTTTATTTTTGGATACCGATATTTATATTCAAACCCAAGAAGGGAAAAGTCTGCAGGAGATAATTCAAACCCATGGCACTGAAGGATTTTGTGACATCGAGGAACGACATATTCTTTCCGTGGACGTAACTTCCCATGTGATCGCACCGGGTGGGAGTGTGGTTTACAGGCCCAAAGCAATGGAACATCTGGGAACCAATGGAGTGATTATCCATCTCGATTTAGAATTGGAACGACTCAAAAAGCGGCTGAATGAGATCGATGCCCGGGGAGTCGTCATAGCTCCCGGTCAAAAATTAGAGGCTCTTTATGCCAAACGTCAGCCATTGTATTCGAGATACGCAGATTTTACGGTGTTTACGGACGGGTTGACACCCGATCAAGTCGTGGAAGAGATCGTTGAGATCATCGCAAATTCAAAATAAGGAGGCACTATGAAAATTGCAATATTCGGAACCGGTGCTGTGGGCGGCTATTTTGGTGGGCGGCTCGCTCAAGGCGGTGAAGAGGTTGTTTTTATTGCCCGGGGCAAGCATTTACAGGCACTGCAGGCCAGCGGGTTAAAGGTGGATAGCATCAACGGTGATTTTACTATCCATCCGGTGCAGGCAACCGACGATCCATCCGAAGCCGGTGTTGTGGATGCGGTGATTGTCGGTGTTAAAGCGTGGCAGGTGCCGGAGGCTGCCGAAGCCATGTGGCCGATGGTTGGACCACAGACCTTTGTGGTGCCGTTGCAAAACGGTGTCGATGCGCCGTCGCAATTGGCTGCCGTGTTAGGTGCCGAACACGTGCTGGGCGGCCTATGTGGTTTGATGAGCTTTGTTGTCGGCCCCGGACACATCCAACACGCCGGCATAGACCCATTTGTGAATTTTGGTGAACTGGACAACCGCGCCAGCGATCGAACCGAAAAACTTCGCCAGGCCTTTGTACAGGCAAATGTTAACGCAGAAATTCCCCCCGACATTCAGGTGGCCACGTGGCGCAAGTTTTTGTTTATCGTGTCCGTCAGCGGAATGGGCGCTGTTACGCGCTCACCAATGGGTGTATTTCGTGAACTTTCCGAGACACGCAAAATGTTGGAGCAGGTCCTTCAAGAGGTATTTCAGGTCGCCAGGGCACAACATGTCAATTTGCCGGATGATGCCGTGGGCACGGCACTGGCCTTTATCGATGGCCTGCCTGCCGAGGGAACCGCCTCGATGCAACGGGATATTATGGAAGGACGACCCTCTGAGCTGGAAGCCCAGAATGGCGCCGTCGTTCGTCTGGGGCAGGAAGTGGGGGTGGAGACACCTGTAAATGCCTTTATTTATCACAGTTTGCTGCCCATGGAATTGCGTGCGCGGGGGCAGATGGAATTTTAAGATGACCCTTTTTTGAATGTAGCTCGCTTGATGGCATTGCGGCCGAATTTTTTGGTGATGTTCTCCACCGTCTGATCCACCTGTGTCCAACCATCGCCTCGATTACTGTGGCGCTCAAAAAGATCCATCTGTACCGGCATTTCATCTGAAATCAAATTGGATACTCCCACACCGATGAGGCGCAATTTTTTTGGATTTTGGTAATCGTCCAGTAGGGATGCGGCGTGTTGGAAGATTTTTTTGGAAGATTGGGTCGGCGCGGTAATTGTTACGCTGCGGGTGACCTGCTTGAAGTCCGAATGCTTAAGTTTGATGGTAATGGTCTTTCCGCGCAAGCCTGATTTTCGCAAATGCCTGGCAACCTCCTCGGCCTGTTTCAAAAGATGGCGTTTGAGCAGGGATTTATCGCGGGTGTCTTCACTTAGGGTTCGTTCGCTGCTCACGGATTTGTGCTGACTGTAGGGTGTTACCTGGGAGCGATCAATGCCGGCGGCCAGCTCAATCAGGCGGTTACCGAATTTGCCCAACCGGTCGAGCAACGTTTTTTCTGGATATTTGCAAATATCACCCAGTTTATTGATACCCATTAATTCCAGCTGCCGGAACGTTTTTTTGCCAACCCCGGGCACCTTTTGAATCGGCAGTGTATCGATAAACCGGGGTACGTCATCGGGTAAGATAACGGTTAAACCGTCGGGTTTGTTCATATCCGAGGCTATTTTCGCCAGAAACTTGATCGGCGCAACACCGATCGAGCAGGTCAGGTTGACCGTATCTTTTATGCGTTGTTTAATCTGCAGGGCGATATCCTCCGGGTCACCGTGAAGCAGGGTGCTGGCGCTGATGTCCAGATAGGCCTCATCAATGGAGACCACCTCGACCAGCGGTGTAAACTCCCCGAGCAAAGACATAATCTTCTTGGAAATCTCTTTGTAACGATTCATGCGCGGGGGTATAAATATGCCCTGCGGGCATTTTTGTTTGGCCTGAAATATGGGCATGGCCGAATGCACGCCATATCTTCGGGCCGCATAGCTTGCGGCGGATACCACGCCCCGGTTGGAGGTTCCCCCCACGATCACACATTTGCCCTTTAGCCAGGGATTGTCCAGTTCTTCCACCGAAGCATAAAAGGCGTCCATGTCGATGTGTAAAATCATGTTTCGATTTGGGATTTGGGATTTCGGATTTTAAATAAGGAATGAACTCTGAATTATATTTTTATCTCAGTATTCATGGTTTATATCCTATAGCTTAAACCTCATACCGCTCAATACCGGAACCCAGGCCTCAGCGACCGGCATTCATTTATCCCTTGCTTTAATCCAAAAGTTTGCTAAATTACAAAATTGTATTATTTGAATTATTGTTCGACAGATTTGTATTTTATTATATAAAATTTTTTGGGAAAAATTTTAGCTATGAAACCCATTGAAGAAGTCACGCTGCTGTATGAGATTACCAAAACGCTCAATGAGCATCTCGATCTTAAAAGGTCATTGTATAAAGTGCTGGATATCCTTTCCAGCTCCTTGAACATGGTCCGCGGAACTATAACAATTTTAAATCCGGTACGCAACGAGATAACCATTGAGGTGGCGCATGGTTTGAATCACAGCGCCATGCAAAGAGTGAAGTATAAACTCGGAGAGGGTATCACCGGCCGGGTGATTGAATCGGGAAAGGCTGTGTCAATCCCGAAGATTAGCGAAGAGCCTCTTTTTCTGGATCGCACTGGATCACGAAAGAAAAAAAAGAACCAGGAGCTTTCGTTTATCTGCGTTCCCGTGAAAAAGGGTAACCAGGTGATTGGTGCTTTGAGCGTTGATAAACCGTTTCGTAAAGCCTATTCCCTGAAAAACGGTGAAAAGTTGCTGTCTGTGATCGCCACCATGATTGCCAGTCATGTCATCAAGCTGGAAACCATCCGCATGGAAAAGGAGCGCTTAAGGGAGGAGAATCGAAGGCTGCAGAGTGTATTGAAAGATAAATACAGTATCAGTAATATTATCGGAAACAGCAACAAGATGCGTGAGGTCTTTCAAATGATCTCCCAGGTTTCCAAAAGCAATGCTACCGTTTTAATACGGGGTGAAAGCGGCACCGGCAAGGAGCTGGTGGCCAACTCAATCCATTATAACAGCCATCGAGAAAAAAGCCCGTTTGTCAAAGTGAACTGTGCGGCGTTGCCGGCCACGCTGATTGAAAGTGAGCTTTTTGGACATGAGAAAGGTGCGTTTACCGGTGCCATCAAACAAAAAATCGGAAAATTTGAACTGGCGCACAAAGGGACCATATTTTTAGATGAAATCGGGTCCCTGGGTCTGGAGGTTCAGGCAAATTTGTTGCGCATTCTTCAGGAGAAAGAATTTGAAAGAGTCGGTGGTCACAAAACGCTCAAAACCGACGTTCGCATCATTGCAGCGACCAACAAAAACCTGGAGGAAGCCGTCGAGGGTGAAACATTTCGAGGTGATTTATATTATCGTTTAAATGTCTTTCCGATCTACCTGCCACCGCTGAGAGAGCGCAAGACGGATATCCTGTTGTTGGCCGATTATTTTCTGGAAAAATATGTTCTCGAAAACCATAAGGACATCCGCAGATTCTCTACGCCGGCCATCGACATGATGATGGAGTATCACTGGCCGGGAAACGTCAGAGAGCTGGAGAACTGTATCGAGCGGGCCGTGCTGTTATGTGAGGAGGGTGTGGTTCACAGCTATCATCTGCCGCCGACCCTCCAGACCGGTAAAGAATCCGATACGGTACCGGCCATGTCTCTGGATGATGCCGTGGTCAGTATGGAAAGGGAGATGATTATCGACGCGCTTAAAAACACCCGGGGCAACATTACGGTTGCTGCCAAAATATTGCAGATCACGGTCCGCAAATTCGCTTACAAGGCGCAGAAGTATGGGGTGGACTATCGTCACTACCGCTAAAACAGGCTTCGAAAAGCTCATTTTTTACTCCCTCCGTTGGCGGGACTCACGTGATATAGGGTTCAGCCCGTTAGCCCGTTGCCCGTTTGCCGGTTAAAAAAGATAAACTCCCTTTTGAACGGGCTCAACGGGCATACGGGTTAACGGGCTAACCGATTTCCATATTTATAAGGTTGTAAACACCTGAAATCCGGAATAGGCTTCCATGCCGTGTTCATCAATGTCGAGGCCGCGGAGTTCTTCTTCCCGACTGACTCTTAATCCCACAAGTTGTTTGATCACGTAGAACAACAAAAAACCGGTCACCGTGCACCAGGCGAATACTGAGATGACACCCAGCGCCTGGGCGCCCAGGAGTTTCAGGCTTCCGCCAAAAAACAGGCCGTCGCCGGTTGTACCCGGTGCAAATTTGTCCTGGGCAAATAATCCCAGGGCCAGGGTGCCCCAGGTTCCACAAATGCCATGTACTGCGATGGCGCCGACGGGGTCATCGATGCGCAAGTATTGGTCAATGAAGATGACCCCGAGGACCACCAGGAAACCGCCGATCAGACCAATCCAGATTGCGCTGCCCAGAGAGACAAAGGCACAGGAGGCCGTAACACTGACCAATCCTCCCAGAACGCCGTTTAATGCCATACTGATATCGGCTTTTTTAAACATCCACCAGGAAGTAAACATGGCCGAGATGCCTCCGGCCGCAGCCGCAATGTTGGTGGTGGCGGCAATATGCGCAATATCGCGCACCAGGGCCATGGTGCTTCCGGGATTAAATCCGAACCAGCCAAACCAGAGGATAAATGTCCCCAGGGTGGCCAGAGGAATGCTATGTCCCGGAAGGGCATTGGAAGATCCATCCATATTGTATTTGCCGGTTCTGGGGCCAAGCATGATGGCGCCGACGAGAGCCAGCCATCCGCCGGTGGAATGGACCACCGTTGAGCCCGCGAAATCCCACATGCCCAGCTCGGCCAGCCAGCCGCCGCCCCAAATCCAATGACCGACGATCGGATAGATAATTGCCGTAATGGCAATGCTGTAAAATATATACGCAACAAACTTTGTTCGTTCTGCCATGGCTCCGGCAACGATGGTTGCTGCGGTGGCACAAAAAACCAGCTGAAAGAGATACTTGCATTCCAAAGGCACCTGGGTCCAGCTCAGAGATGCAAACGTGTCGCCCGAGTCGGACAGAAAAAAACCACTTTGCCCGAAGAGCAGGTTGCCGGCGCCAAACATCAGGCCAAACCCGATGGCCCAGTATGAAATCGTGCCGAAACAAAAATCCATGAGATTTTTCATCAGCATATTGCAGGCGTTTTTGGAGCGTGAAAATCCGGCCGTCAGCATGGCAAATCCAGCTTGCATAAACATTACCAGAACAGCCGCGATCAAGGTCCAGACGGTATCAAGTGCCACGGTATCGATGGTAATTGTTTGGGCCGACGCCCCTTCTTCTGCTCCTGCGATACCTGCTGCATATCCGCAAACTGACAGCGCAATGCTTATCCAGATTACTGTTTTTTTGTGCATTTGAGATCATTTCCTTTTTTAAAGCCTGGGAAGATAATTTTCGATTTCATACTGGCTGACGTGGGTCCGGAAACGGTTCCACTCGATTTTTTTATTGGCAATGAACTGTTGGAAAATATGATCGCCGAGGGTTTCGCGAACCACCTTACTTTTTTCCAGTTCC